>NZ_SRLW01000057.1:0-40368 GCF_006518215.1 Myxococcus sp. AB025B | reverse complement strand
GTGTGGCGGGGTGGCGGGGGCAAGCTGGCCGAGGCCTGGGAGCGGGCCTGGGCGGGCGGGAAACCGGCCTGGGCGAGCTCCACCCGGTACTCGGTGTTCCCCAGCCGGAACGTCGCCTGGAAGGCCGCCTTGTCGCCGTACGTGGCCTGGGCCAGGTCCACCCGGTCCTCCACGGTGAGCTCGGCGCTCCCCGTGCCGGATTCGGCCAGGTCCGTGAAGGGCAAGGGTCCTTGGATGAAGAAGCCGTCCGGTCGCTCGGTCCCCGCGCTGGCCTCCCGGCCCTCGAACGTGAACCCGCCTGGCCCGGCGGCCAGTACTCCGGACAAAAGAAGCGTGGTGAGAGGTCCCGCCATCGACGCTGCCTCCTTGTGCAACAAGGTAGGCAGCGGAGCGGGGAACGACAGTCCCCTCTCTCCAAAGAAGACTAGATGAGGCCCCGAGCGCGGCGGATCTGCTCCACCGTCTTGTTGTACTCGATCTCGAAGCTGCTCGTTCCCTCCTGCAGGTGCTTCAGGCGGGAGCGCGCCTCCTTGTCGATGTCCTCGTCCACGTCCAGGTGCTTCTTCATCACCACGTGGATCTTCTGACGCAGCGAGTTATCCGCCGAGAAGACCTCTTCGACGTTCCGGCTGATGAGCAAGAACTCGATCATCTGGTTGATGACGTATTCGATGCCCTCGTCGCCCATCTTGAAGCCGCGGACGTCCGCCATCTCGCGCTTCACCTGGTTGAACTTGGAGGGGTCGTATCCGCGACGCTCCAGCGCCTCGCGCGTCGCCTGGTTCACACGCTCTTCGTTCGCGAGGTACTCACGCATGATGGCCGAAAGGTCCATCTCGGCGTCCGCCACGCGCATCGGCTCCACCTCGATGTCCCCATCCTGCATGAGCCGTTGAATCGTCTCTCGCGAAATGATCGGGATCACCTTCGGATACAGCCTCATGTCGGTCCCTCGCCCTCTTTGGAGCTGCTCGAATCGTCAACCGCTATAAATCAGCGCGGAGCCCAGTCGCAATTAAAAACCCCAGGAACGTCGCGGTTCCAGCGCGCTTCCCCCCGCAGTCTGCAGCGGAAAATAATCACGCCGCACCGGGTGGCGACCCTCCCCGTGATTTTTCGTGCGAGGGTTCGGTGGCGTCATCCAGGGACGCCTCCCGGACGGGGTCCTCGGCCTCTTCGTCGGGGTGTCCATGAAGCCCCGCATGGACCCGCTCCGCCACCGCCGGACCGACGACCTCCGCCAGCTCCTCGATGCTCGCCTCGCCCACGCGCTTGAGCGAGCCGAAGTGCTTCAGGAGCGCCTTGCGCCGCACCTCCCCCACCCCCGGGATGTCCTCCAGCGCCGAGCGCACCCGGCTCTTTCGCAGCACCTGTTTCTGGAAGGTGATGGCGAAGCGGTGCGCCTCATCCCGCATGCGCGTCAGCATGAACATCTCCGCCGAGTTCTGCGCCAGGACGATGGGGTCCTTTCGCCCCACGACGAACACCCGCTCGGGGCTGCGAGCGCTCTCCGCGTCCCGGTCGAAAACCTCCAGGTCACGGCTCTTGGCCAGGCCCACCACGTCCACCGTGTCCACGCCCAAATCCTTCATGGCCGCGTGCGCGCTGGCGAGCTGGCCCTTGCCGCCGTCGATGACGAGCAGGTCCGGCAGGTCGCCGTCCTCCTGGCCGCGCTTGAGCCGGCGCGTGACGACCTCGTACATGCTGGCGAAGTCGTCCTGCTTCTCCAGCGTCTTGATCTTGTACTTCCGGTAGCGGGACTTGTCGGCCTCGCCATCCGTCACGGCCACCTGGGAGGCGACGATGGCGGAGCCCTGGAAGTGGGAGATGTCGAAGCACTCCATGCGGCGCGGGAAGTTGCGCAGGCCCAGCCGCTGCTGGAGGCGGGAGAGCACCTGGTCGGTCTCATCCTTGGTGCGCCGGCGCTCGATGAAGGCCTGCTCGGCGTTCTTCTCCGCCATCTTCACCAGCTCGTGCTTCTCCCCTCGCTTGGGGACCATGACGCGCACGCGCTCGCCCTTGCGCTCGGTGAGCAGGCCCTCCAGGCCCGCCAGGCCGTCCTCCGGCTCCAGCGGCAGCAGGACCTCCTCCGGCACGAAGCTGCCCTGGTCGTAGTAGAGGTTCACGAACGAGGCGAGCAGCTCCTCGTTGGGGAACTCCTGGCTGCCGAAGGGGAACGCCTGCCCGCCGTTGAGGCGGCCCTGCCGGACCCAGAGGACGTAGAACAGGATGCGGTCCCCCTCGCGGTAGAGGGCGAACACGTCCTGGTCCTTGAAGTCCGTGGTGGCGACCTTCTGACGCTCCAGGCTTCGTTCAATGGCGAGCAGTTGGTCGCGCACCCGCGCGGCCTCCTCGAACTTCAGGTCCTGCGCCGCGCGCTTCATCCGCAGCCGCAGGCCCTCCACCAGCTCGCTCGCCTTGCCCTCCAGGAACATGACGACCTCGTCCACGCTGCGACGGTAGTCGTCCTCGGGGACCGGGTAGACGCAAGGGGCCGGGCAGCGGCCGATCTGGAACAACAGACAGGGGCGCTTGCGGTTGGCCAGCACGTGGTCCGTGCAGGTGCGCAGCCGGAAGTAGCGGTTGATGATGCGCAGCGTCTCGCGGATGGCGCCAGCGCTGGAGTACGGGCCGAAGTAGCGCGCGCCGTCGCGCTCGTACTTTCGGACGACCTCCAGGCGCGGATACGCGTGGGTGCGGTCCAGGCGCAGCGAGATGAACTGCTTGTCGTCCTTGAGCAGGACGTTGAAGCGCGGGCGGTGCTTCTTGATGAGCTCGTTCTCGAGGAGCAGCGCCTCCTTCTCGTTGTGGACGAGCACCGTCTCCAGGTCGCCGAGCAGCTCGTCGAGCAGCGACACGAAGACGCGCGTGTCCCCCGTGCGCGTGAAGTACGAGCGCACGCGGCTGCGCAGGTTGATGGCCTTGCCCACGTAGATGATCTGCCCGCGGCGGTCCTTCATCAGGTACACGCCGGGCTCTGTGGGGAGGGCGTCGAGCTTCTCCTGGAGCTTCACGTCCATGACAGGCGCCTCCTAGCGGCGCGGCTTCGCCCGTGACGAACGACCCCGGCCCCGCCCCTTCTTCGGCGCGTCGTCCTCCTTGGCCTTCGCCGGGCCCTTGAGCAGCGAGCGCGACGCGGGCTTGAGGCCCAGGTCCATGTCCTTGAGCAGCTGCACCTTGTCCCGGTACTCGGCGGCCTTCTCGAACTCCATCGACTCGGCGGCCCGGTGCATGTCCTGGGTGAACTCCTCGATGAGGCGCTTGAGTTCCTTCGACTCGAGCACGTCGTCCTCGCCCTCGGCCGCCATGGGCAGCGCGCCGGCGGACTCGGCGTCGTAGAGGTGCTCGGACAGGTCCGTGATGTTGCTCTTGACGGAGCGCGGGGTGATGCCGTGGTCCTTGTTGTACTGGCGTTGGATGTCCCGGCGACGGGAGGTCTCCTCCAGCGCCTTCTTCATCGAGTCGGTGACGGAGTCCGCGTACATGATGACGCGGCCATTCAGGTTGCGCGCCGCGCGGCCGATGGTCTGGATGAGCGACACGTGGCTGCGCAGGAAGCCTTCCTTGTCCGCGTCGAGGATGGCCACCAGCGACACCTCGGGGATGTCCAGGCCCTCGCGCAGGAGGTTGATGCCCACCAGCACGTCGAACTCGCCCTTGCGCAGGTCGCGGATGATGGCCGTGCGTTCAATCGCGTCGATGTCCGAGTGCAGGTAGCGCACGCGCACGCCCACGTCCGCGTAGTACTCGGTGAGGTCCTCGGCCATGCGCTTGGTGAGCGTCGTCACCAGGACGCGCTCGTTGCGGCTGACGCGGACGCGCACCTCCTCGAGCAGGTCATCGACCTGGTTGCCGACGGGGCGCGTCTCCACCTCCGGGTCCGTCAGGCCCGTGGGGCGGATGATCTGCTCCACCACGACGCCCTGGGACTTCTGCAGCTCGTACTCGGACGGCGTCGCGGAGACGAAGACGACCTGCGGCACCAGCTCCTCGAACTCGCCGAACTTCAGCGGCCGGTTGTCCAGCGCGCTGGGCATGCGGAAGCCGAAGTTGACCAGCGTCTCCTTGCGAGCGCGGTCCCCCCGGTACATGGCGCCGATCTGCGGCACCGTCTGGTGGCTCTCGTCGATGAGCACCAACAGGTTGCGCGGGAAGTAGTCGATGAGGCACGGCGGCGGCTCGCCTGGGGCCCGCCCCGAGAAGTGCCGTGAGTAGTTCTCGATGCCGTTGCAGTAGCCGACCTGTTCGATCATCTCCAGGTCGAACATGGTGCGCTGCTCCAGCCGCTGCGCCTCCAGGAGCTTGCCCTCGCGCTTGAAGGTGCCGAGCTGTTCGGACAGCTCGTCGCGGATGGTCTGGATGGCGCGCCTGCGCGAGTCCTCGCCGGCGACGTAGTGGCTGGCGGGGAAGATGACGATCTTGTCCAGCGCGCCGAGCGTCACGCCGCGCAGCGGGTCGAACTCGGTGATGCGCTCCACCTCGTCGCCGAAGAAGCTCACGCGGATGGCGCGCTCCTCCTCGTAGGCGGGGAACACCTCCACGGTGTCGCCGCGCGCGCGGAAGGTGCCGCGGTGGAAGTCCATGTCGTTGCGCTCGTACTGCGCCTCGACGAGCCGGCGCATGAACGCGTCGCGCTCCATCTCCCCGCCCTGGTCCACGCGCACCGCCAGGTCCACGTAGCTGCGCGCCGTGCCCAGGCCGTAGATGCAGGAGACGCTGGCGACAATCACCACGTCGTCGCGCGTGCGCAGCGAGTGCGTGGCCGAGTGGCGCATGCGCTCGATGTTGTCGTTGATGGACGAGTCCTTCTCGATGAAGGTGTCCGTCGACGGGACGTAGGCCTCGGGCTGGTAGTAGTCGTAGTACGAGACGAAGTACTCGACGGCGTTGTTCGGGAAGAGCGACTTGAACTCGCCGTAGAGCTGGGCGGCCAGCGTCTTGTTGTGCGCGATGACCAGCGTGGGCCGCTGCACGTTGGCGATGATGTTCGCCATGGTGAACGTCTTGCCGGAACCGGTGACGCCCAGGAGCGTCTGGTAGCGGTCGCCCCGCTGCACGCCCTCCGTGAGCTCGCCAATGGCCCTCGGCTGGTCGCCCTCGGGCTGGTGGTCGCTGACGATCTGGAACTCAGGCATATCCGCGAGGTTTAACACCCTCGCGGAGGGAAACACTGCACATTTGTACCCGCCCGTCGACCGGCGGACGGAGCAGCCCCTGCCCTACTTCGAGGCGCCCTCCGACGGAGGCGTCCTGGGCGCCTCCAGCGCCTTCAAGGCCGCCAGGCGGGCCGCCTCGAACTCGTCGCCCTTGTTCCAGCGCGGCAGCTCCGGCACGCGGGCCACGTGGGCCCCCAAGAGGAAGAACAGCCGGGCGTCCTCCACCGCGCCGGACATGTCCCAGTCCGCGCGCAGCTCGTCGGACGGCTGGTGGTAGTGCTTGGCCTCCCACGCCTCGCGCTGCTGGCGGCCCCAGCCCTCCGGCTTGCCGATGAAGTCCATGCCGCTGCCGAAGTACGCGGCGGGGATGCCCTGGCGCGCGAAGTTGAACTGGTCCGAGCGGTAGAAGAAGCCCCGGTCCGACAGCTGGTCCGCCTTCACCACGCGGCCCTGCGTCTTCGCCAGCGCCGTGATGACCGCGTCCAGGTTGGACTTGCCCAGGCCGATGACGGTGATGTCGCGCGTGCGTCCGTGGATGTTCGCGCCGTCGATGTTGACGTTGGCGGCGATGCGGCCCGCGGGCACGGGCGGGTGCTCCGCGAGGTACTGCGAGCCCAAGAGCCCCTGCTCCTCCGCGGCCACCGCGGCGAAGAGGATGGAGCGACGCGGAGCCTTGGGCAGCGAGCGGTACGCACGCGCCACCGACAGCATCGCGGACACGCCCGCCGCGTTGTCGAGCGCGCCGTTGTAGATGGTGTCCTCGCCCGGCTTGCCGCCCTCCTTCTTGCCCAGGTGGTCGTGGTGCGCGCTGTAGAGCACCACCTCGTTGGACAGCTTCGCGTCGCTGCCGGGGAGCATCGCCAGCACGTTCGCGGTGGGCCGGCGGCGCACCTCGTTGGCGAAGCGCGTGGACACCGTCACGCCCAGCGGCACCGGCTGGAAGTCGCGCGACTGCGCGGCGGCGCGCAGCGTCTCCAGGTCGCGCCCCGCGAGCTGCAGCACCCTGCGCGTGGCGTCCTCCGTCGTCCACGCCTTCACCTGGAGACGGGGGCCCGTGGTGGCGGGCAGCTCGAACTGCTCGCCCGTCCACGAGGACTGGACCACCTGCCACGGGTAGCCGGCGCTCTGCGTGGTGTGCAGGATGATGGCGCCCGCCGCGCCCACCTTCGCCGCCTGCTCGTACTTGTAATCCCAGCGGCCGTACCACAGCCGCGTGCGGCCGCCGAAGATGCGCGGGTCATCCTCCGGGTCGCTGTTGAGGATGAGCAGCGTCTTGCCGCGCACGTCCATCCCCTTGAAGTCGTCCCACTCGTACTCGGGCGCCTGGATGCCGTAGCCCACGAAGACGAGCTCGGAAGCGTCCAGCCGCGCCTCGGGGCTCTGCACGCCCGACACCGCGATGAAGTCCTCGTGGAACTTCAGCTCCGCGCTGCCCAGGGGCGCGCGCACGGAGAGCGTCTGGGGATGGCCGGTGACGCCCACCAGGTCGAAGGGCTGGAAGAACGTGCCGTCCGTGCCCGCGGGCTTCAGGCCCAGGGCCTCGAACTGCGAGGCGATGTACGCCTGCCCCAGTGCGTCGCCCCGGGTGCCGGGTCCACGTCCCTCGAGCAGATCATGCGCGAGGAAGCGGATGTGCGCGCGCAGCACGTCCGGGTCGATGGTGCCCGCGGCCGTCTTCTCGGCGGGCGTGACGAGGGGCGCGCGCTGGGCGAGCGCGGGAGCGGAGGCCAGGGCCAGCAGCAGTGACAGCAGGTGCTTCATGGTGCCCCGAGCCCTAACACGAAGGCCCGGGGCACCGCAGCCCTTCAGCCCTGCGCGGCCGCCACCTTCCACGTGGTGCCGGCGGGCGTATCCATGATTTCCACGCCCTTCTCCTTCAGCGTGGTCCGCACCCGGTCCGCGGCGGCGAAGTCCTTGGCCGCCCGAGCGGCCGTCCGCTCACCGAGCAGCCGCTCCACCTCCGCCACGTCGATGCCCCGCTCGCGCACGGCGCGCTCACGCCGGCGCAGGAGCCACGCGCCCGAGTCGTCCTCGAACAGGCCGAGCACGCCGGACACCTTGCGCACGTCCTCGCGCAGCGCGCGCAGCGTGCGCCCGACGAGCGCCTTGTCCTTCACCGGCGGCTTGTCGGTCAGCTCGTTCATCAGGCCGAACAGCCCCGACAGCGCGCCCAGGCCGCCCGCGCTGTTGAAGTCGTCGTCCATGGCGCCCTCGAACTCGGCGAGGAAGCGGTGCGGGTCGCCATGCAGCGGCCCGTCGCCGAAGTCCTTGCCCGCGAGCCGCTCGTCCACCTTGCGCAGGGTCTCGTAGAAGTACTCCATGCGCGCCTCCGCGTCGGCCAGGGCCTTGTCGGAGAAGCTGAGCGGGTGGCGGTAGTGCGTGGAGAGGAAGAAGAAGCGCAGGGCCTCCGCGTCCACGCGCTGGAGCGCGTCGCGCAGGCGCACCACGTTGCCCAGCGACTTGGACATCTTCGCGCCTTCCAGGTCCAGGAAGCCGCAGTGCATCCAGTACTTCGCGAACTCCACCCCGTTGGCGGACTCGCTCTGGGCGATTTCGTTCTCGTGGTGGGGGAAGATGAGGTCCAGCGCGCCGCCGTGGATGTCGAACGTCTCCCCCAGGTACTTCGCGCTCATCGCCGAGCACTCGATGTGCCAGCCCGGACGCCCCGGGCCCCAGGGGCTCTCCCACGCGGGCTCACCGGGCTTGGCCGCCTTCCACAGCGCGAAGTCGAGCGGCTCGCGCTTCTGGTCGCCGGGCTGCACGCGCTCGCCCACGCACAGGTCTTCCAGGTGGCGCTTGGACAGCTTCGCGTAGTCCTTGTCCGCGCTGACGGAGAAGTACACGTCGCCCTGGGACGCGTAGGCGAAGCCCTTGTCCACGAGCTTCTGGATGATGCCGATGATCTCCGGCAGGTGGTCGCTCACCTTGGGCGCCACGTCCGGCTCCAGCATGTGCAGCGCCTTGGCGTCCTCGCGGAAGAGCTCGACGTAGCGCGCCGCCAGCGCCACCGGGGCCTCCCCCGTCTCCTGGGCGGCCTTGATGATCTTGTCGTCCACGTCCGTGAAGTTCCGGACATAACGAACCTGGAACCCCCGGTACCGGAGGTAGCGGACCACCACGTCGAACGACGTGAAGGTGCGAGCATTCCCGATATGGATGTAGCTGTAGACCGTGGGCCCACAGACATAGACCCCCACGCAGCCCGGGACAGAGGGCTGCAAGAGCTCCTTCTGCATGGTCATCGTGTTGAAGAGCCGGATGGTGGGGGGAGTCGTCACTTGCGCCATTCCTCCTGGAGGTCCGTCTTTGTGCGTGTGGCCGCCACTCTAGATTCCCGGTCCCTGTACAGGCCAGCATTCACGGGGTCTTGAATCCGGAAGGGCTGGGGGAAACCATCGGACCTGGACAACTTCGGACGCCCAGGCCCTGAGAACCTTCCAGCCGGTCCTCAATCAGCGAGAATGGTGTTCATGGCTCCACCGAATCCCAAGCGCCCGCCCCGCCCTCCCCGCCCGCCGGGTTCGCAGGCGCCGAAGGAGCCGGAGGTGGAGCTGCCCTTCGACGACGACGAGGTGGCGCCCCTGCAGGCCGATGACCCACGTCCGCAGCGCGTGCCCCAGTATCCGGCGGGCCCGCGCAAGGCGCCCCGTCAGGGCTCGGGCAAGGGCCGCGACAAGGCGGACCGGGAGCTGTCGGCCAGGTTCGACTGGGGGCGCGAGTACTCGAACCCCGGTCACCCGCCGGCCTTCCTGTACGTCGAGCGCGGCCCTGGCATCGGGCAGCTGGTGCCGGTGCAGCAGGGCTCGCTGGTGTTGGGGCGGTCCTCGTCCTCGGACCTGAGGCTGCAGCACCCGTCCATCAGCCGGCGGCACGCGCAGGTCATCCGCACCGGGGACCAGTTCCTCCTGAAGGACCTGGGCAGCCAGAACGGCACCTTCCTCAACCGCGTCCGCGTCACGGGCGAGGTCGAGGTGATGTCGGGCGACGAAATCACCCTGGGCAACGCGCTGCTGCGGCTGCGCGGCCCGGGAGGCACGCCCGCCGCGGGTCTGCCCGCCATCTCCCAGGCCCTTCCTCCGCCCGTGCCTCGCAAGCGAGGGCTGGGGCCGCTGGGCGTGGGGCTCGTCGCCGCGGGCGTGGGCTCCACCGTGGCCGCGCTGGTGACGGTGCTGGCCGTGGGATTGAGTTCGAGTCGCACGGTGAACCCCACCGAGGGCGCGACGACGAACGCGGGCGCGACGACGGCGAGCGGCGAGACGAACGCCGAGCCGCCCCTGCTCGTGGACCCGGGCAATGCGCGCGCCGTGACGGGACGCGCGGCCAACGAGGGGCCTGGCGGAGAGAACGCTGGCACCGCGAAGGTCGAGCGGACCGCCTCGGAGGAAGGCTCGGGCACGAAGCGCCGCTCGTCGCCGGCTGGACTCAGCGCCCGCGACATCGCCGGGAATGGCAGCCGGGGCGCACAGCAGGACACCGGCTCGCGGGGTTCGCGGACCGATGAGGTCTCAGACGGTCAGCGCGCCGCCGGCTCCGGCAACCCGGTCGCGGCCACCGGCATGAGCGCCCGGGACATCGCCTCGGGCGCGGGCCGCTCGCCGTCGAGCAATACGGTGGCGGCTCCGACCCCGAGCGCGCGGGACATCGCCTCGGGTGCGAGCCGTGGCGCATCCCCGGGCAGCTCCGTTCCATCCACGAGCCCGAGCGCCCGGGACATCGCCTCGGGCGCGAGTCGGGGCTCGCCGTCGGCCAGCACCGTTGCAGCGCCGAGTCCGAGCGCTCGCGATATCGCCTCGGGCGCGGTCCGGCCGGGCAGTGCCAGCGCGGACGTGGAGGTGGCGGCCTTCCCCGAACCCACCGCCCCCAAGGCCGCGCCGTCGAAGCCCACGGGCCCCGTGACGGAGGCGGACGTCCTGCGCCTCTACGAAGCCAATGACCTGGCTGGCGCGATGGACCTGGCCAAGGGCGCTCGCCTCAACACGCTCCACGCCCAGCTCGTGCGCTTCGAGGCCACCAGCGCCGAGTCCCGCAAGGCGCTCGCGAAGGGCGACACGGCGCGCGCCATCTCCCAGCTCGCGCTGGCGACGCAGATCGACCAGGAGCTCTCCAAGGGCTGGAGCCGCCAGGGGCCGCAGCTGCGCAAGCAGCTCTCCATCCTGTACGTCCGCTCCGGCGTGGACCACGTGAAGGCCCACGACTCGAGCGCCGCGCGGGCCGCCTTCCAGCAGGCCCTCAAGTACGACTCGGGCAACCGCAGCGCCATCGAGGGCCTCAGGCGCCTGGAGACCACCGCCGAGTCAGCCCCCTGACCAGCAGCACCGCGTTCAACACCGCGAACGCGAGCAGCGCCAGGGCCACCAGCACCCGCCCCCGGTCCTCACCGGGGCGCTCCCCCTCGATGAGCAGCCACAGCCGGCCCTCGTGGGGCTGGAGCTCTCCCATGCCCTTCAACAACGCGAGCGCGTCCCGGTAGCGAGGCGCGTCCTCCTGCGCCAGGAGCCGCCCCCGGATGGCGAAGGGCCGCGAGTCCGGTGAAGGCGGAGGCCGGCCCTCCACCCAGTCCTCCCCGGGCAACGCGAGCCTGCGCACCACGAACGGAGACTCGCGCAGGCCCACCAGGACGTACGTCGCGCCGCCCTCGCGCTCGTAGGCGCCGCGAGCCGTGGGGATGCCATGCACCTGGGCGTAGCGGTTGGAGACCAGCGCGTCGAACCGGTAGTCCCCCTCCACGCCCAACGTGAGCGGAGCGGCCGGAGAGAAGACATACGCCAGCTCCCGACGCTGCATCGCCAGCAGCGCCAGACTCACCACGATGCCCAGCACCGCGGCCAGCGGCCTGACGCCCACGCGACGGCGCGCGAGCCTCGCCTCCAGCTCGGCGATGCGAAGGTCCCGCTCGGCCCGCGCCGACGCGGAGGAGGATGACGGCTCAGTCATGACGCACAAACACGAAGCCCCGAGCTCCTTGTGAGGGAACCCGGGGCGGGAGTGTCGGGCTGGAGGCCCGGATCAGGCCAGGTTGAAGATCTTCTTCAGGTCCGACTCGATCTCTTCCTCGGAGCAGTCCTTCGCCAGCGACAGCTCCTTGATGAGCAGCGAGCGCGCGGTGTCGAGCATCTTGCGCTCGCCGAACGACAGGTCCTTGTCGCCCTTCAGGAGGTAGAGGTCACGCAGCACCTCGGCGATCTCGAAGACGGAGCCCGTCTTGATCTTCTCCATGTACTCCCGGTACCGACGGTTCCAGGTGGTGGAGTCGACCGAGATGTCCTTCTCCTTGAGGATGGAATAGACCTGCTTCACATCCTCCTCGCTGATGATCTCCCGGAGGCCGACCGACCCGACCTTGTTGATCGGGATCATGATCCGCATCCCGTTCTCCAGGATGCGCAGCACGTAGAACGACTGGCGCTGCCCGGCCACTTCGGTGTGCTCGATACCCATCACCTCACCGACGCCCTGGCCCGGATAAACCGCCTTGTCACCAGTCTTGAAGCTGGTCTGCACTAACTGCCTCCTTGAAAGACTCGCAACCGGCCTTCCATCAACAAGCCGGGCACTACTACCACAAACCACATCAACGGGCAACGATAACGCCTTGACCACCCAGAACGCGTCCGACTACGTTGTCGGTTTTCGTACGCGATGACGCTCGGTGTGCGAGCTGGCGTGACGGACGGTGCAGGTCGGGGTGGTGGGTGGAACGTTACGCTTGGCGCGACCTGGGGACGCGTCCCCTCTTCTTTCCTTCGTTGAGCCTGCTGCTGGGCGCTCTCTGGTCACCCGGAACGGATGGCTCGGCGGAGCTATTTCTGGTCTGCGGGGTTTTGCTGGGACTGGCCGGCCTGGCGCTCGCCCGGCTGCCTGGTGCTCACCTGGCGGTCCTGGGGGCACTCTGGATGGCGGGAGCCGGCCTGTCGCACTGGGAGGCCCGGGTGCGGGTGCCCGCGTCCCTCCAGGGCGGCGGCGAGGCGGTGCTGGAGGGCGAGGCGGAGCGGGTGGACCCCGTGGAGGGCGGCACGCGCGTGAGGCTCGTGGTGGCCCGGGCGGGCCCCTCGGAGATGGCGCTCGAGCCGGCGCGGTTCAAGGTGAACCTGACGTTGCGTGGAGCGCCCGTGGCGCTGCTGCCGGGCCAGCGGCTCCGGGCGCGGACCCGGCTCTCCCCGGACGCTCCGGCGGCCAACCCGGGTGAGAAGGACTTCTCCTCGGTCCGGAGGCGACAGGGCGTGGCCTTCACCGGGTCCACGAGCGCGGAGCGGGTGCTGGTGTTGTCGCTCGCGTCGACGTGGCGGTGGAGCCTGGAGGACACGCGCGAGCGGCTCGCGGAGCAGACGCACCGGGTGGCGCCGTCGCGGGACTCCGCCGCCCTCTTCCTGACGTTGGCGGCGGGGCGCCGGGCGGAGCTGGATGCAGGGTGGGAGGACGCCTTCTCACGCGCGGGCCTCGCGCACGTGCTCAGCGTGAGCGGGCTGCATGTCGCGGCGCTCGCGCTGATGACGCTCGCGGTGCTGCGGCGGTTGCTGGTGAGAGCGGGCGCGCGGTGGCGGATGGTGGATGCGCGTCGGGTGGCGGCCCCGGCGGCCGTGCCCTTCGTCTGGGCCTATGTGCTTTTCACCGGGAACCAGCCTCCGGCGGTGCGCTCGGCGGTGATGGCCACCGTGGTGCTGTTGGGGCTGGCGTGGTGGAAGCGCGCGGATGGGCTCAACGGCCTCAGCGCCGCGGCGCTGGTGCTGGGCTTGTGGGCGCCCTCGAACGTGGAGGACCTGTCCTTGCGGCTGTCGTTCCTGGCGGTCTTCGGCCTGGTCGTGCTCGTGCCCGCGTTGAGGCTGGCGCTGCCCCTGACACCCGTGGACCCTCGCGAGCCTCGCCGATGGGTGCGGTGGTGGCATCAGTCGCGCGAGACCATGGCGCAGACCCTGTGCGCCAGCGGCGCGGCCACGCTCTCGGGGCTGCCCGTGGTGGCCTCGGCCTTCGGGCGGGTGAGCCTGGCGGGGCTCCTGTCCAACGTCGTCGCCCTGCCCCTCTGTGGCCTGCTCACGGGGCTGGCGGCGGGAGGGGCGGCGTTGTTCGTCATCTCGCCGGTCGTGGCCACGCCCGTGCTGTGGGCGGGCGCGTGGGCGTCGGAGGCCCTGCTGTGGGTGACGCGCGTGTTCGCGGCCATGCCCCTGGCCTCGGTGGAGGTGCCGTCGCTGGGCCTCTGGGCCGCGCCGTATGCGCTGGGATTGCTGGTGTGGGCCCTGGGCTCGGGGCGGTGGAGACACGGCCTGTGGCTCACGCCCGCGGCGCTCGTCGCCACCGTGCTCGTGCCCCGGGTGATGCCGCAGCCGGGCCTGCGCGTCACCTTCCTCTCCGTGGGGCAAGGCGACGCCGTGGTGCTCAGCTCGCGGGGACACCATGCGCTGGTGGACGGCGGCGGCGCGCCCAACGGCGCGGACACGGGCACGCGCTTCGTGCTGCCCTACCTGCGCCACCAGGGCATCTCCGCGTTGGATTTGACGGTGCTGTCCCATCCGCACCCGGACCACGCGCTGGGATTGATATCGACCCTGGGACAGGTGCCCACCGCGCGCCTGTGGCTGCCCGCGGGTGACGAGGGCGGGCCCCTGTCACGGCAGGTGGTGAAGGCGGCGGGCAGCGCACGTGTCGAGGAGGTGGAGGCGGGCCATCCGCCGCTCCGCCTGGGAGACGCGACGGTGGAGGTGCTGGGGCCGCCCGGCCCGACGGAGCGGGAGCTGCTGGAGGGCGTCAATGACCGCAGCGTGGTGCTGCGCGTGCGCCATGGCGACGTCACGGTGCTCCTGCCCGGAGACATGGAGCACGACGCGGAGGAGCTGCTGACCGAAGGTCTGGGCCCGGTGACGGTGATGAAGGCACCCCACCATGGCTCCCGGACGTCCTCCACCCAGGCGCTGCTGGAGCGGGTGCGTCCCCAACACGTCGTCTTCTGCGTCGGCCGGCGCAACCGCTTCGGCTTCCCCCACCCGGAGGTCGAGGCGCGCTACCGCGCCCTGGGCAGCGAGTGTTGGCGGACGGACATCGACGGCGCCGTCACGGTGGAGAGTGATGGGCGGGAAGTCCGGCTGGTCCCTCACCTGACGCGCGAGCCGGAGCCCTCCGCGCCACGACTTGCCGCGGGGGAGCCTCATTCCCATCGTTGAGTCGATGATTCCCGAGGACATCGACCTGCGGCAGTTGACGGCGGACCTGAAGTCCAAGCTCGGCCCCGGAGAGCCCGTGGGCTACCTGCGCGGCAAGTCGCTCATGCGCGACCTGCTCGTGGACCTGAAGGGGTACTCGCAACAGGAGGCCGAGGAGCTCATCGACACGCTCGAGCTCCAGGGCTTCCTCCGCTTCCTGGGCGACACCTCCGAGCGCTCCGTCGCGGATGCCCAGTGGGACATCACCCCGCACGCCTGAGCGCGGGGGGCGCGGCCCCTCACTGGAACGTCAGCCACCCGAAGCGCGGCAGCGCGTGGAAGTCACCGACGAAGAGCGGTGAGAAGGCCTGGCCTTCCACCGTCTTCCGGCCGTGGTGCTCCAGCCGATAGAGATTGAAGCGCCACTTGTCCCCAGGTTGCGGCGGCACCCGGGGGACCTCCGCGAGCTTCGCGAAGGGGATGCGCATCTCCACGGACCAGCCCTCGTCCTTGTCGGAGGCGTCATCCAGCGTGCCGCGCACCTTCACGGCGGACGTCAGCCCCGAGTCCCATGACAGGTCCATGCCCTGCCGACGCGCGGGGAAGTACGCGTCGAACTGGACGTTGTGCGGTGACACCTGCAGCTCGTTGTACGTGCGCCCGTCCGCGTTGGCGTCGAGGAAGATCTCCACCACCTCCTGCTCGTAGATGGGGTCGTCGCGCTTGCGCAGCGTGCCCCAGACGTCCGGGTCCTCGCAGTCGAAGGCCACGTACAGGTACGCGTCGTCGTAGGCCAGGCGCGCCTCGGTGCGCAGCCGCACCGCGCGCCCGTCGAAGCTGCCCTTCAGCACCACCGGCGTCGCCGTCTTCCAGACCGCATCATCGAGCACGCCGTCCAGCTTGGGCGCCGTCCCGGCCCGGCGCACGACGTACTCGGGGAGCGCCGGCGCGGCGCCGCCGAGCTGGGGCCCGAGCATCCGGTTCGCGCCGTCCTGGGCGGAGGTGTCATCCACGGCCAGCCGCTCGTCGCCGCGCCAGAAGCCCAGCATGACCCGCGCGGGGGCGTTGGGCATGGGCACGACGTGGACATCCTCGATGACCTTGCCCACCGGCCACGTGGCCAACGGCGCGGCGCCATCCTGGATTTCGTGGTCCGCGTTGACGACCATGCCGCCGCTCGCCACGTCCACCACGTGGACGAAGAAGCCGTAGCCCTGGGGCGGCTGCGCGCGCGCCTGGAAGTAGTGCGAGAGCTGGACCTGCTGCCCCGGGGCGGCGTTCGCGGGCGTCACCTTCGAGCCCAGGTACACCACCGAGCCGCCGGCGAACGTCGTGCCCGCGCGGAAGGTCAGGTCCGAGGGCGCGGCGTCCAGGATGCGGGCGCGGGCAGGCTCCGGCAGACGCTGCGTGCGCGGCTTGGGGCCCGCCTGTTCATCGCGGCACGCGGCCACGGAACACGAGAGGGTCAGGAAGAGGACGATGGATGAAGTGCGCATCGGCGGCGGCCATCCTAGCGGCCTTCCCGCGGCGAGGTGGGTTCCATCGCGCCTGCGTTCGACCCGGGCGGCCCTCCGCTCACCTGCCCGCCCGCGCGTCCCACGTCCCATTCGCGCGCGACAGGGCCATCTTGCTTCCGGAGGTCTCGCCCATGTCGCGACGTCGAGTGCTCATCCCCGCCGTCCTGCTGCTCATGGCGGCCCCCTCCCTGGCCGCGTCGCCCGCCGCGCCCCAGGCCAGCGGTTCCGCGTGGGTGGACAAGCAGCCCCTGGCGTCATGGAACGTGTCGGGGGCCACGCTGCCCAAGGCGCCTCGTGGCGATGGCCAGTCCCTGCGCACGGGCCCCTGCGCGAAGCTCGCGCGCAAGCCCACCACCGCGTCGGACCGGGCCGTGGTGAAGGCGGGCTGGACGCTGCTGGGCGCGCTGCAGGTCTACGACACGACGGAGGTCATCACCGCCGCGGCCGAGGGGGACGGCCAGTGCCGCGCCATGGGCTACCAGGTGTTCGTCTTCGTCGACGGCCGCTTCGCGGGCACATTGTCTCCGGAGCCCATGTCGGACCGGTTCGACGGAGCGCTCGGGGACGTGCGGCTGGTGGACGCGAAGAGCCTGTCGGGCGCGGTGCGCCGCTACTCGGACGAGGATCCGCTGTGCTGCCCCTCCCGACAGGCCTCCGTCGACTACGAAATCCGGCCCGGACCCAAGGGGCCCGTGGTGACGGCGACCTCGGCCACCACACAGCCGACGTCCTCGCCGTGACAGGACCTGGAGGCCCCGCATGAGCACGTCATCCCCGGCTCCCCACGAGTTCCACAAGGAGCTCGCCGACGCCATCCTCCACCTGCGTCCCGCGCGCGAGCGCAGGCGTGAGTACATGGTGGAGCTGCTCGCCACCGTGCTGCTCGCGCTCGCCACCGTCGGCTCCGCGTGGAGCGCGTACCAGGCCACCCGCTGGAGCGGCGAGCAGTCCTACGAATACAGCAAGGCGAACGCGCTGCGCTCCGAAGCCGTCCGCGCCGCCAACGAGATGGCGCTGCTCGTCGAGGTGGACACGAGCACCTTCGGGAACTGGGCCGCCGCGTGGAGCGACGGCGACGAGAAGCGGGCGCGGTTCTTCGAGCAACGCTTCCGCGAGGAGTTCCGCCCCGCCTTCGAGGCGTGGCGCGCGGAGGGACTCGCGCAAGGCGTCGCGCCGCCGGACACACCCTTCACGCGGCCCGAATACTACCCGGCGCCTCGCGAGCGCAGCCGGCTGCTGAACGAAGAGGCGTCAGCGACCTTCGACAAGGCGCGGCAGGCCACCCAGAACGGCGACAACTTCACCTTCTGCGTCGTGCTCTTCGCCTCCGTCCTCTTCTTCGCGGGCGTGGCCACGAAGCTCGACCACCCGTCGCTGAAGCTCTCGCTGCTCGCCCTGGGTGTGGTGATGATGGTGGCCGCGAGCGCGTACATGTTCTCGCTCCCACAGAACATCGGCTTCCGACTCCGGTAAGGCGGAGTTCGGGGCCCGCGACGGCGGCCCGGACACGCGGGCCCGGCGCGGATTACGAAGGGACATGAGCCCCTTCCTGACAGCCACGTGGCGCTACCTCGTGATGCTCAACTACGAGGTGGACCCGAAGGTGCTCGCGCCGCTCGTCCCCCGAGGCACGGAGCTGGACACGTGGCGGGGCAAGGCCTTCGCCAGCATGGTGGGCTTCCGCTTCCTCGACACGCGCGTGCGCGGGCTCGCGGTGCCCTTCCATCGCGACTTCGACGAGGTCAACCTCCGCTACTACGTGCGCCACCGTGGACCCGAGGGATGGCGACGGGGCGTGGCCTTCGTGCGGGAGCTCGTCCCCCGGTGGGCCATCGCGACGGTGGCGCGCGTCGTCTACAACGAGCCGTACGTGGCGCTGCCCATGCGGCACCTCGTGGAGATGGACGGCGCCGAGCAGGGCGCACCGGGCCGCCTGGAGTACGGCTGGAAGCACGAGGGCCGCTGGCATCGACTCGCGGCGCGCACGCGGGGCGCTCCCCTGCCCAGCGCTCCGGATTCGCAGGAGGAGTTCATCACCGAGCACTACTGGGGCTACACACCCCAGCGCGACGGAGGCAGCGCGGAGTACCGCGTGGAGCACCCGCGCTGGTCCGTGTGGCGCGCCGAGGACACCGTCTTCGAGTGCGACGTGGCGAAGCTGTACGGCGAGCGCTTCGTGCCCTTCCTGCGGGGCACGCCCGCCTCCGCGTTCGTCGCGGATGGCTCCGCGGTGGCCGTCCATCCTGGCGCGCGCGTGTCGGAAGTGGACACTTCACTCGACCCGGCCGCCTGAGCCGTCTCGCGGCGAGGACGGGCCGGGCCAGCGTCCGGGACGCACCCAAGCGCCAAGCACGCGAATCCCCGTGCGCCAGGGCGGTCCACCCGTTGCTCCAGCCCCGGGCCATGCGCTTCGAATTCCAGCACCTGGGCACCACCACGCCCTTCGAATTGCCCGAGGGCCATCACCTGCTGGGCGGCGGTCCCGAGGACCATGTCCGCCTGGAGGCCCTGCCGCCCCACCTCTTGTCCCTGCACATCGAGGGGCAGCGGCTCATGGTGGAGGCGACCCGGACCTTCGACGTCAACGGGGTGCTCGTGCCTCCGGGCGTGTCCAGGCTGGTGCTCCCCGGCGAGGTCGTGGGACTGCCCGACACGATGCGCCTGAGTGTCCTCCCGGAGACACCCGAGCAGCGCGCCCAGGGCACCGTCGCCGTGCTCAAGGGGCTGCTCACGGGCCTGGACGCGGCCCCTTCCCGCGCGGCCACCCTCACCTGCCTGACGGGGCTGGACGTGGGCCGGATGCACGCGCTCGCGGACGCCCGCACGGACCTCGGTCGAGGACAGGAGGCCACGCTGCGCCTTCGCGACAGGTCCGTGTCCCGCAACCACGCGCGCATCCACCACGAAGAAGGTGGGTTCGTCCTGGAGGACCTGGGCAGTCCCAACGGCGTCTACGTCAACGGGGAGCGCGTCCAGGAGCCCGTGACGCTGTGCGATGGCGACGTGCTGGAGCTGGGGCGCACGCTGCTGCGCTTCCAGGCGGCCCTGGACGAGGCGCCCGCGGAGCCGGCCGCCCCGGAATCCCCCGAGCAGAGCCTCTCGGACACCGGGCCGGCGCAGACGGCGCCTCCTCGGCGGAAGGCTCGCGCGGAGTGGTGGTTCATCGGGCTGGGAGGCACCGCGGCGCTGGCGGGACTGCTCGTCACCTACCTCCTGACGACGACCTAGCGCGTCAACCCGGCAGCGGCGCCAACCCCGCGCGTTCGACGAGAATCCGGGCGAGCTTCTGGTGATGCAGGAAGAAGCTGGTGAAGTGGACGAATCCCCACTGTCCCCGGATGGCGTAGACGGTGACGGGGCCCGGCAGCACGTCCACGTTGCGGATGTCCGAGAACGCGAAGCGCCGGGTGCGCACCATGCCCCGGTAGGTGATGCCCCGGGCGTCCACGACGATGAGCGTGCGCGCGTAGTACGCGAGCGAGACGCCGAAGAAGAGGATGAAGAAGCCCGCTGAGAGGAAGGTCTTCAGCGGCACCCCTTCGAACTTGAAGAGGTAGAGCAGCACCGCCACCCAGAGCAGACCCGCCGCCGCCATCGCAGCCGAGAGGCTACGACGAGGGCGAAAGACCTGCCGTCCGTTCATCTCCGCGTCGCGCCCGGTCATACCTCCAAATTAATGCTTGGGGCTGACAGGATCCACCTGCCCCCCGGCCCGCCTGGCCGCCGGTCAACGCAGCTTCACGGCCTTCTGTCGAGATTCCTCCTGGAGCTGGGGACGGACGTCCGCGGCCGACGAGGCGGCATAGCGCTCGTAGAGCCCCCGTGCCTCCGCGTTGCGCCCCAGGGCGCGGTAGGACTCGGCCAACCCGTACAGGGGGGACGCCGCCTGGGGCTCCAGCTCCATCGCGAACTGATAGTCCGCCGCGGCCTCCGCGTAGCGCCGCAGGCCGATGTTGGCGCTGCCGCGCGCGGTGTAGGCCACCGCGAGCATGGGCTCCAGTTGGATGGCCTGGGTCAGGTGCGTCAGCGCCGTGGCGAAGTCGCGCGAGCCGATGCGCTGCACGCCCTGCTCATAGGCCCTCCGGGCCTGCGCCCGTGTCGTCTCCGCGACAGGTCCGGAGCCCGGAGCCTGTCCCGCCGCCTGCGGCGACGCGCCCGACTGCGCCATCTTCGTCCGCGCCCGCGCGATGTTGTCCTGCGCGCTCTGACGGATGGCCGCGTCCTTCGTGAGCTGGATGGCGGACTCCCACTTCTCCACCGCCTGCCCGTAGTAGCCGAGCACCGCCAACGCGTTGCCCAGCTTGAACAAGGCCTCCACATGGCCCTCGTCCGCGTGCGACGCATCCAGGAACGCGAAGGCCGCCTCGCGGTAGCGGCGCTCCTTCATCAGCGCGTCGCCGTCCCGGATGCGCGCCGCCGCCAGCGCGGGGTTCGGCGTGCGCGCCTGCGCGACCTCGGCCGAGGGCTTCGACGGGAAGGGCACCGGCTCCTGCGCCGAGGGCGTCCCGGCGGGCGAGGCCACGGCGGTGCCAGGGGGCGTCCCCTTCTCGCGCAGGTCCGCGCCGTCGGCCGTCGCCACCGAGGGAGGTGTCACTGGCGTGGCGCCCGGGGTGCTCATCGTCGTCGGCGCCTCGGCGACGCGCGGGAGCGGCTTCGGGGACTCGGGCGAGGCGCCGAGGGGGCTCGTCGGAGGCGTCGCCTCGGCGACGCGCGGGAGCGGCTTCGGGGACTCGGGCGAGGCGCCGAGGGTGCTCGTCGGAGGCGTCGCCGCGACGCCGCGCGGGAGCGACTTCGGGGACCCGGGCGGCAGGGGCGAGGCGCCGAGCGACTTCAGGTAGCCGCGCGCCTTCTGGACCCAGATCTGCTCCGAGGGCCGGTTCTCACGGGCGATGTAGCCCTGATACGCGGCGATGGCCTGGGGCTTGTCGCCGAGCTGGCGGTGGCTCTCCGCGAGGCCGTAGTAGCCGTCCGCGTCGTCCGGCTCGAGCTCGACATAACGCCCGTAGGCGCGGGCGGCGGTGGCGGCGTCCCCGGCCTTGCGCGCGGCATAGCCCAGGTTGAAGTACGCCATCTTGTGGAGCGGGTCCGCCTGCGTGGCCTCGCCGAAGCGCGCGATGGCGTCCTTCAGCTTGCCCTGGCGGAAGGCCACGCTGCCCAGGCCGTTGAGCGCGGGGGCATAGCCCGGAGTGGCGGCCAGCGCTTCGCGGTATGCGGCGGCCGCTTCGTCCAGACGGCCGGCGCCCAGGGCGGACTCGCCGCGAGCAAAGGCGGCCCGGGCGGGCTCGGAGGGCTCCGCGGCACCGAGCAGCAGCACCGCGGACAGGACGACGACGGACTTGCGCACCAGGTGCATGACGTCCCCCAAGGGGTTGCACCGGTTGCCGTAGCAGAAACCGGGGACGACGTCACGATGCGCCCACACCCCCGGTGGGAGTTTCTCCGAGGGTGTGGCCCGTCTCAGCTGCGGAAGGGGTTCTGCAGCAGCACCGTCTCGCCGCGGTCGGCGCCCACGGAGACGCACACCACGGGCACGCCGCTGACCTCTTCCACGCGGCGCACGTAGCGCTTCGCGTTCTCCGGCAGCTCGTCGAAGCTGCGCACGCCGGCGAGGTTCTCCTCCCAGCCGGGCAGCGTCTCGTAGATGGGCTTGACGCGCGCCAGGTCCTCGTAGTCACCGGGCAGCTCGGTGATCTTCTCGCCGTCCAGGTCGTACGCGTTGCAGATCTGCAGCGACTTCAGGCCGCTGAGCACGTCGAGCTTGGTGAGCGCCATGCCCCACAGGCCGTTGACGCGCGCCGCGTAGCGCAGCACCACGCCGTCCAGCCAGCCGCAGCGGCGGGGGCGACCGGTGGTGGCGCCGAACTCGTCACCCACCTTGCGCAGCTGGTCGCCGATGGCGTCGCTGAGCTCCGTGGGGAACGGACCGCCGCCGACGCGCGTGGTGTAGGCCTTGCTGATGCCCATCACCTTGTCGATGGCCGTCGGGCCCAGGCCCGAGCCCACCGCGGCGTTGCCCGCCACGCAGTTGGACGACGTCACGAAGGGATAGGTGCCGTGGTCCACGTCGAGCAGCGTGCCCTGCGCGCCCTCGAAGAGGATGCGCGCGCCGCGGCGCACCTGGCCGGCGAGGTACAGCGAGGCGTCGTGCACGTAGGGCTTGAGCCGCTCACCCAGCCCGGAGAACTCCGCGAGCACCTGGGGCACCTCGAGCTGGGGCACCGGCACGCCCGCCTTGCCGCACAGCTCCCGGAGCTCGTCGAGGGCCTGGGGCAGCCGCTCCTCGATGCGCTTGCGCAGGCGCTCGGGGTTGAGCAAGTCCCGCATGCGGATGCCCCGGCGCGCCACCTTGTCCTCATAGGACGGGCCGATACCGCGGCCGGTGGTGCCGATGGCGCTGCCACCGCGGGCCTTCTCGCGGAAGCTGTCCAGCAGCTTGTGCCACGGGAAGATGACGTGGGAATTGTCGGAGATGATGAGCTGCAAGTCCTCCTTGAGGAAGCCGCGCGCCTTGAGCGCGTCGATCTCCCCCACGAGCACCGCCGGGTCCACCACCACTCCGTTGCCAATGACACACGTCTTGCCCTGGTGGAGGATGCCCGAGGGAATCAGGTGCAGGACCGTCTTCTGGCCCCCCACCACGAGCGTATGCCCCGCGTTGTTGCCGCCCTGGAAGCGGACGACCAACTGGGCATGCTCGGTGAGCAGGTCCACGACCTTGCCCTTACCTTCATCTCCCCACTGCGCTCCGATGACGACGACGTTCGGCATGGTGCCCGCCGCTTAGCACGCGGGAGGGGCCGGGTGACAGTGTTCCGAGAAGCCACAATGCAGGGCCTGGCAGGTCGCCCTCTCTCGTCCCACCCAGGCGCCACGCACCTCCCCCCGTGCCAGCGCCCGCGTCGCGTCCGCGAGCCGCCTGGCGGCCTCCTCGGGGCGCGCCGAGTCCACCCGCCACTCGGGCTCCGGCCGCTCCTCCCTCAGGAAGACGACGCCCACACGCACGGGGACGCCCGCTCGCACCATCCGTCGCGCCGCCAGCTCCAGCGCGTCCAGCTCGTGGGCATACGCGGCCGCTCCCAACGGATGCCGTCCGCCCGACTTGTAGGTCACCACCACCGCCTCGCCGCGAGGTGACTCCCAGAGGACATCCATCTCACCCTCCAGGGAGATGCCCTCGTCCACCGCCAGGGTGAAGGCCAGGCCCCGGTGCACGCCGCGCGGTGGGGACTCCGCCAGCATCCGGGCGAAGTCAGTGGCGAGCCAGCGCTCCGCCGTGCCCAGGACCGCCTCCATGCCCGGGTCCTCCGCCAACGCGCCCGCCTCGCGCAGCAAGACCTCCAGGTGCGCGCGGCGCTCCGTGACGTCCACGTCACGGGCCGAGCACAGTCGCAAATCAGAGGTGCTCAGCAGATGGCGCACCAGCTCCGCGGGGCTGCGTTCAGGGAGCCAGCCGTCCGGCTCGACGACGAGCGGGGTCTCTCGCGGCGCCACCTCCCATGGCCACGGCGCGCCGCGCAGTCCCAGGCGGTGCACGTAGTGGAAGCGACGTGGACAGGTGATGAAGTCCTGCACGGCGCTCACGGGCGCGCAGAGGGACGCCGCGGACTCGGACAGGTCCAGCGTGCCGCCGCGCACGCGCAGCAACGCGGCCTCGACACGGGCCTCCGCGCGCGCCAGCGCCTCGGGCCCCGGCGGCTCCGGGTCCCTGGGTGGAGGCAGCTCGTCCACGTCCACGTCCGTGACGAGCTCGCGCGTGGTGACGTCCTCCAGCCGGGCATCGACGAGGTGCCACCACGAATCCTTGCCCGCGCGCGGCTCCTCGCCTCCGGAGAGCACCAGCAAGTCCCTGGCGCGGGTGAGGGCCACGTAGAGCAGGCGGCGATACTCGGCGTCCTCGCGGGCCTTCAGCTCCTGGCGCACCGCCTCGAAGCGATTGGACGTGTAACCGTCCAGCGAGTCCGGCACCCAGGGGCGCAGGGCGATGCCGTGCGAGCGCTCGAAGTGCGCGCGGGCGGAGGTGCTCCTGCGTCGACCGCCCATGCCGGGCACGACGACGATGGGCCACTCCAGGCCCTTGGCGCGGTGGATGGTGAGCAGTTGCACCGCGCGCGGATCTCCCGCGTCGAGCAGGTCCGCCTGCGCTTCGTTCGGCGAGGACTCGGCCAGCATGCGCAGCTCGCGGGCGAAGGCCACGCACCCGCCCGAGCCGCGCTCGTCGCGACGCGAGGCCAGCGCGAGCAGCTTCTCCACGTTGGCGCTCGCCTGCTCCGCATAGGGAGAACCCGCGAGCGCCTCGCGGTAGCCCGTCAGGTCCAGCGCGGTGAGCAACAGCTCCCTCACGCCCAACCTGTCCCGCTCCCGGCACAGCGCGGGCAAGGCCTCCAGGAAGGTCCTCAGGCGCTGTCGCTCGCGCTCCGGCAGGGTGGCGAGCACCTCGTCGTCCGTCAGTCGAGGTGACGCCAGTGACAGCGGCTGCTCCCCGGCGAGCAGGAACAAGGTCGCGTCCGACAGTCCCACCAGCGGCGAGCGCAGCACGGCGGCGAAGGCGAGCGCGTCCTCCGTGTCCGCCAGCAGCGCCAGCAGCGAGGCCAGGTCGAGCACCTCCTGCGCGCCGTAGAACCCTCGTCCACGCAGCACCCGATGAGGCACACCGTGGCGGATGAGCGCCTGCCGGTACACCTCCAGGTGCGTGAAGGTCCGGAAGAGCATCGCCACGTCGCCACCGCGCGCGGGACGTGAGCCCTCTCCATCCTCGCGAGCCACCGTGGGGAGCGCACCGGGCGCGAGCAGGATGCGCAGCCTCCGCGCGGTGCAGTCCGCGTCCAGCCACCGCAGGTCTCCGGCGGTCTCCTGCTCCTCCAGGTGGAGTCGCTCCACCACGGGGGCCTCGGTGAGCGAGGCGCGCACGGGCGACAGGTCGTCCTCCTCGGGGACGTAGACGACCTCGAACGGACGGGGCGCGTGTGCATCCGCCGCCACCAGCACCCCGGCGAAGGCGTGGTTGAAGAAGGACAACAGCCCTGGCACCGAGCGGCGGTTGTGCTGGAGGAAGCCGCGGGTGCCGCCCTCCTCCTCCACCTTCTTCGACAGCAGCGTGAAGACGGAGACGTCCGCGCCACGGAACTCGTAGATGGACTGCTTGCGATCTCCCACCGCGCAGAGGAACGCGGGCTCCAGCGGCAGCGCGGACGGCAGGTCCATCTCCGGCGTCAGCTCGCGAGGCCCACCCTCGCGCTTCTCCGCGAGCAGCAGCACCAGCTCCAACTGGAGCCGGTTGGTGTCCTGGAACTCGTCCACCAGGAGCGCGCCCACGCGCTCCTGCACCTGCCGACGAAACTCGGCATGGTCTCGCAGCAGGTCGCGCGCCTTGACGAGCAGCGAGGTGAAGTCGAATACGTTGCGGCGGGCGAACTCCGCGTCGTGCCGGGTCTCCACGCGCCCCAGCAGCTCGCGGAAGGTCTCCTCGAAGGGCGCGGTGTGCCACGCGGCCCACGCATCGACGAGCATGCGCACCGAGCCGTCCGTCTTGCCCTTGTAGATGCGCCAGTACAGCTCGCGCACCGGCCCCGCGGCGCCCTTGCTGAGCCGCGCGATGTTGCGCGTGTCCGTCGCGAAGCAGGCGCGCAGCCACGGGTAGCGGTCTCCCTTCTGGAAGTTCTCCGCCGTCATCCCGTTGAGCGCCTTCTCCAGCGCGCCCACCAACTGGCTCCACTCGCCCTTGGCGTCCAGCGCTCGCACTTCCATGCACAGGCGCAGGCATTCCTTCAGTGCGTCGTCGAACTCCTCGCGGGCCTGCGCCACGTCGGCCACCGCCGCGGAGGCCGCGCGCAGCCCCTCCTCGCGCAGCTTGCCGTAGACCGACACCAGCGCGGCGACCAGACCATCGGAGAACCCGGAGCCGGAGAACCCCAGCTCCTGACACAGCTCACGCACCCGCGCGTCACCCGCCTCCAGCGAGTCCAACACCACGCGCTCGCACACGTCCTGCACCAGACTGGACGCCTCGAGTTCGTCGAGCACCTCGAAGCTCGGGTCGATGCCCACCGCCGGTGGCGCGCGTCGCAGCAACTGACCGCAGAGCGAGTGGAACGTGCCCACCGTGGCCGCGCCCATCTCCTCGCGCAGCTGGCGCCACGCCTCGGGCAACGGGAACGGGCGGTCCAGCCGGGAGAGCGAGGCGCGCAGCTCCACCTCCTGGTCCAGCTTCGCCTCGCCCTGCGCCAGCCCGTCCAGACGCATCCTCAGGCGCGCGCGCATCTCCGCCGCGGCCTTGTCGGTGAAGGTCAGCATGCACAGCCGCGCGGGGCGCAAGGGGCCCCCCGCCTCGCGCGCGCCCGCGAGCAGGTGCAGCGTCATCGTCACCAGGCTGTACGTCTTGCCCGCGCCGGCGCCCGCCATGAGCGCCAGGTTGCGCTCCAGCGCGAGGATGGAAGGGGCCGTGCTCAACTCCCCTCCTCCGTCATCCGCCGCTCGGTGATGCGGCACACGGCGCGGAAGCCGCAGGAGCCACAGTCCTGGGGCCGCGCGGCGAACTGGCCCTCGCGCAGCGTGCGCACCAGCGACTCCACGGCGTTGGGCAGGTTGCGCCCGCCTTCCTTCTCCGCCACCTTCGCGCGCACCTCGGGGTCCGTGGACAACAGCTCGTCCAGCTCCTGCGCGGGGACCACCTCCGACAGGTGGATGGTGTTGCCCGTGCGCAGCGAGAACCACGCGGCCTGGCTCGCGTTCTGGTGGCCGCTCTCGCGCGCGGCGAAGAGGTACAGCGGCAGCTGGAAGTCGGACGTGAGCAGCCGCTTCTTCAGCTCGTTCTTGTCCAGGCGCCCGGACTTGTAGTCGATGACCCCCACCTCCGAGCCGGACACGTCGAGCCGGTCGATCTTCCCCTCGAAGACGATGGCGTCACCGTCGATGGGCAACATGACGTGGCGCCACCGGTCGTCCTCGGCGGCGGGGCCGAACTGGAGCTCGAAGCCCTCCGGCACCATCCGCTCGAAGGGCAGCCCGCGCCGCTCATCCACCAGGATTCGACGCGCCATCGCCCGCGCGCGCTCGTGCGCCAGCTTCCACAGCGCGGGGTGCCCCACGTGGTGGAACTTCTCGAAGTGCGCCACCGCGGACTGGAGCGCGGAGTCCAGCACCTCCTCGGGGATCTCCTCCGGAGCCTTGCCAAGCAGTTGGTGCTGCTTGAGCGATTGGAAGACCTCCTCCACGACGCGGTGCCAGAAGGTGCCGCGCCCGCGCGCGTCGAACTCCTCGCCCGGGCGGTCCGGCTCCGTCACCTTCAGGCCGTACGTGAGGAAGCCCTGGAAGCCGCAGTTGCCGAAGCGCGCGAGCGCGGACGCGGACAGGGGCCGCGTCAGGTCGAAGCGGAAGGCCTCGCGCAACGACGCGCGCATCGTGTTGGCATCCACCGAGCCCGTGTACTTCCCGGGCTTCATCTTCGGGTCTCCGAAGAAGTACAGCCGCTCCACCTCGACCAAGGACAGCTCGCGCGCACCCGAGTACCAGGCCTCGCGGTCGAAGTGGCGCTTGAGCAGCGGCGCCGCGGCGTCCGGCTCGGTGACGCGCAGCTTCGGATACGACAGGACCTCGAGCGCCACGCAGCGTCGCAGCTCCGACTCGGTGAGCACCTCGTCCAACGGAGGAATGGGCGGCAACGAGCGCGGCGTCCACTTCAGCGCGGTGAGCCGGCGCACCTCCTCCAGGAACGAGGACGGAACCTGCTCCTGTCCGCCCGCCCCCTCCACCGCGAAGGACAGGCTCAGCGTCTCCTCCGCAGCGGCGAGCGCGCTGGCGAACAACAGGCGGTCCTCGGTGAGCCGCCACGCCGCGCGGTCCTCGAACTCGCCACCGGTCAGTCGGAACACGTCACGGCCCAGGTGCTGATTGAGCGCCGAGCGCTCCGCGTCCGCGAGCAACGGCGAGGGCACATCCCGACCCGGGAAGCGTCCCTCGGTGAGCCCCGCGATGAAGAGATGACGGAAGGAGCGTCCAGGCACCTCCGCCGCCTCCAGCACCTCCACCGCCGCGCCCCGGGGGCCTCGCGCGGGCAGGTATGCCTCCGACATCGCGTCGCGCAGCCATCGACCGAACGTGCGCCGACGCAGCACCGGGCCACCGCCCACCGCCTTCATCGTCCGCAGCAGTCCCTGGACGCGCTGCCGCAGCGCCTCGCGCGCGGCCTCGTCTCGCGACCGCGCATCCAGCGCCCGCTCCGCCAACCCACCTTCCGCGCGCGACTCCAAGGGCCCCTCGGAGTCCATCAACCCCAACTGCTCCACCACGTGCCACCACGCGGCCAACTGTTCAGCAACGGGCGCCTTCTCGGGAATGCGCCGGCAGGCATTCAGCAACAGGCCGCAGCGCTCGCGCAGCACCCGCACCGACTGGATGCGCGCGCTGCCGTCCTTCTTCTGTGCACCCTGGAGCGCCTGGAGCCGGCGCGCGAGTCCCTCGAGGCGCACGTCGTACGCACCCCGTCCTCGCAGCGCGCCCAGGCGGTCGTCCCGCACGGCGGCCAGCGCGAAGAGGCTCGCGGGTGATTCTGGACCTCCGCGCGACAGGATGTGCGCGTAGCGACTGCCCACCAGCTCCGCCACGCGCTCGGCGGGGAAGCCATCCTCCACCAGCAGCGGCAGGTCCAACGCCAGACGCACCGGCCCGGCCAAAGAGAGCGGCTCGCCCCAGGGCAGTCGCACCGGCACTCCCAGCTCACCGAGCGACTCGGCGAGCCAGCCCGCCTCCGCCCCCAGCTCACGGTATGCAATCGCGATGTCCGACGGCGCGGCCCCTTCCGCGATGAGCCGGCGCACGTCCCTGGCCACCAGGCGCGCCTCCTCGCGCGCCGTGGCCGCGCTCCACACGCGAGGCTGGGTCTTCGCGTCCTCGAGCACATTGCGCGGCGCCCGGGGCGAGAAGGCGAAGCGCCCCAGGTCGATGAACGGCCGGGACTCGAAGGTGACGTCCGCCTTGAAGAGGTCCACGTGCGGCATGGACTCACCACGGTTCTCGAAGGCGCGGAACAGCGAGGCCAGGGCCGCGTCCGCGACCGGCGAGCCGCCCACCGGCGTCTCCACCCGGAGCGTCACGCGTCGCGACTCACACGCCGCCGCCAATGCCAGCAGGAGCTCCAGGCCGGACGGGCGCACGTCGTAGACCCCGTGCAAAACCAGCGTCCCCACGCCATCCCAGCTCACCGGCCACGCGCCCCGGCCCAGCGCCTCGCGCGCCCCGCGCAGCACGTCCTCGCGGTCCGCGAGCCCCAGCTCCGCCAGCTTCTGCTCGTACAGGTGATACAGCCGGGCGAGCACCCGCACGTGCTTCTGCCGCTCGGGCGGGAGGACCTCCACCGCGTCCTGGAGCTCCCGTGGCGACAGGCGCCCGGCCTTCAGGTCCAGCACCACCTCCAGCCCCGCGCGCGCGAAGGCCGGCTCCCGGACGTACTCGCCGAAGTGCGTGTTGCCCAACTGCGGCCCCAGCGAGGACATCACCGCGCGCGCCAGCACCGCCGGGCACGGACGCCGGTTCAGCTCGCGAGCCCCACCCAGCGCGACGAGGAGTTCCTCCCAGGTGAGCAGATCCCGCCCCACCGCCACCCCCCGGGCGTTCCCTTCCGCGCGCAACGCGGCCTGACGCCGGCCGGCGTCGGGGAACACATGGAGGGTACGGACGGGACGGGCCATGGATGCGTGGAGTCTAGAACGACCGGACGGGTCGCTTTCATGCTCGATTCCTCACTCCGCGCCCAGTGTGTTCGTGAGCCCGCCTGCCTGCCCACCTGTTTCCCACGGTTGGCCCGCGAACCGGACCTCCATGACCGGCTTACCCAGAAGCCCTGGAGCTTCCGGGCGTCCCTTCCGCCCTGGAGCAGGACGCCTCAGAAGGTGTGCGCCAGCTCGAGCTGCGAGAGTGCTGGGTAGGTGAAGCCCTCGCCCAGGAAGAAGCGATCGCACAGGCCCTCGGGGACGATGGCGCTCACCGCCAGGGACTTCCCGGGGTGCGCGGCGGCCAGGGCCCGCAGCAGCCTCCGCCCGGCGCCCTTTCCTCGGGCCGCGGGCTCCACCACCAGCGAGCGCAGGCCGAGCGTGGGCGCGGCGACATCCGCCACCACCACGAAGGCGGGACCGAGTCGGAAGGCCTTCGCCGGGGACGACAAGCCCATCAGCGTCGCCGCGTCGAGCTGCCATGGCAGGCCCGCCGGCAGGAGCTTCGCACACTCGCGCGGGTCCACTTCCTCCAGCGCTCCGGGCTCTGGCGTCGGCGTCCCCGTGAAGCCCACCAGTCGCCGCATGCGTCGGAAGCCCAGGCGCTCGTAGAGCTTCACCGCGGGCGCGTTCTGCTCGATGACCTCGAGCACCATCCGCGCATCTCCGCGCGCTCGTGCGGAGTCCAGCAAGGGACGCAGCATCCCGCCGCCCAGGCCCTGCCCTCTTCGGCTGGGAACGATGCCCATGCCCGCGACCCGGCTGACGTTGCCCCGTCGCGCCATCAGCACGAGCCCCACCGCCTCACCCCCCACGCGAGCGACCCGGCTCTCCGTCAACGAGATGTGCTCGCTTCGCACGCGCGCATCGAAGGCTTGCGGCGCATCGGGCACCGGGACGAAGTAGCCCTCGAAGGCGCGCGCGAACAGCGTGGACAGCGACAGGAAGGACCCCTCGGACGCGGGAACGAGGTCCATGGCAATCGGCTCCGAGGTCTGAGGCTCGCGATTCATTCCACGCCACGCTGCCGCAGCGACACCCCGCCGGCAACCCCTTGCTTCCGCGCCCGACGGGGCCTCTTTGCTCCCGAGCGCTCCCAGGGTTCACCCGCCAGTCGCTCCGCGAGGAAGTCGACGAACACACGCGCCTTGGGCGCCACCAGTCTGCTGGGAGGATGCACGGCGAACAGGCCCACCTCCGGCAGGGCCCAGTCCTCCAGCACCCGGATGAGCCGGCCCGTCCGCAGGTCCTCATCCACCAGGAACGTGGCGAGCGCCGAGACACCACAACCGCCGAGCGCGGCCAGCCGCAGCGCCTCCGCGTTGTCCGTGCGCAAGACGGGATGGATGCGCACGGTGGTCCGCTCGACGCCACGCACCAGGCTCCACGTCTCTCCGTCCTGGAAATGGGAGAACTGGAGACACGGATGCGACGCGAGGTCACCGGGCTGGGCCAGCGCCTCGCGGCCCCTCGGGTAGCGCGGAGCCGCCACCAGGAATCGACGAATCGTCGCCAGGCGCCGAGCCACGAGGCTCGAGTCCGGCAGCGCGCCAATCCGAATGGCCACATCGAACTCCTCCTCGACGAGGTTGACGTAGCGGTCCTGGAAGGAGAGCTCCAACGTGATGCGCGGATAGCGGCGCATGAAGTCCGGAACGAGCGGCGCGATCTGGCGCTGCCCGAAGAGATTGGGCACGGCCACGCGCAGACGCCCTCTCGGCGCTCCTCCGAAGCCGGACACCAGGGCATCCGCCTCTTCGAGGCGCTGGAGGACATCCGTACATCGCTCCAGATACAAGGCGCCCGCCTCCGTGAGGGAGACCCGGCGCGTCGTGCGTCTCAACAACGCGGCGCCGAGCGCGGCCTCCAACCGAGCGGCCCGGCAGCGAGGCGTGGGAGACGTGGGTGATGGATCCACGCTTCAGCGCTCGCGGCCCCGGGATGAGCGCGGTGGGGCCAGCGGGAATCGCGCTCGCGCCCGATGGAAGCACGCTCGTCATCAACACCTTCGGCCCAGGTCGTCTCTTCGTGATTCGTCCTGGAACCAGGGGACAGGGTCCGAGCGTCCGTGAAGTCTCGCTGCCGCGCCGCCTGGAGAATCCGGACGGCATGCGCTTCGCGCCAGACGGACGCCTGCTGCTCGTCGAGGGCGCGACACGGAGCGGCGACGGGCGGCTCGTCCGTATCGACGTCCTGGGCAAGTCCCGGGGCGCGAAGGTCCTGGAGGTGCTCGCATCGGGGATGGAGTCCCCGGTGAATCTCACCGTGTCCGACGAGGGAACGGTCTGGGTCACCGAAGCGAGACTCCGTGACCGCATCCTTCGAGGTCCGGAGGCCGCATTGCCCCAGGTCTTCTGGGTCGCCTCGCTGCCCCTTCCCCGCTGACACCCGCCTCCACGGACGTGACGTCCGTGGAGGCGGAGACGGTCCGCGTTACGACTCGGTGGTCAGCGAGAAGGTGATGCGGATGCCGCCCAGCAGGTACTCCTCGCCATCGGAGACCTGACGGCGCGCGATGCGCGTGTTGTCGAACCAGGTGCCGTTCGAGGACTTGAGGTCCTCGATGAAGACCTCATCGCCGTCGCGCAACACCACCGCGTGCTCGCGCGATACTCGGGCCGACTTCACCATCAGGTCCGCGCTGGGGCCACGGCCGATGATGAACCGCTCGCGTGCGATGAGCACCGGCTCGCCATCGTCGAGCTTCACGTGCACCTTCAGCTCCGGCGGAGCCTGCACGATGATGGTCTTGTCCGGCTTGCCCGCTGGCGCCTTCGGCTCTGGCTTCGCCTCCGTCACCAGGTCGGAAGAGTCTTCGTCCAAGAACGCTGGCTCGGCGGAAGCTGCCGCTGACTTGCCCCCGGAGGGCTTGCCCACCGCGGCCTTGCCCGCGACCGCACTGGCTGGGGTTGCCTTGCCTACCGCCGGCTTCGCGTCCTCGTCCGAGTCATTCGAATCGTCGTCCGCGTCCGAATCGTCGTCGCCGGACTCCTTCTCGTCCGCGTCGCCATCCGAGTCCTCATCGGAATCGTCGTCAGAGTCCTTCTCGTCCGAGTCCTCGTCGGAATCGTCATCCGAGTCCTCATCGGAATCGTCGTCAGAGTCCTTCGCATCCGAGTCCTCATCGGAATCGTCGTCAGAGTCCTCGTCATCGTCCGAGTCCTCGTCGGAATCGTCGTCCGAGTCCTCGTCATCGTCCGAGTCCTCGTCATCGTCCGCGTCCTCTTCGGGCTTCGCGTCGACGGGCTCGACCAGACGGTCGACGTCACCCACGATGTCTCGGACGCGCGCGGCGACAGCTTCGCGCAGTTCGGCCTCGTCGACCGTGGGCTCCTTCTCCGTGGCGGGCTCGTCCTCGGAGTCCTCGGAACCCTCCGCTTCCTCGTCGTCGGAGTCCTTGGCGCTTCCGGCGGCCTTCGCCTCGGCACCCTCCGCGTCGTCAGACCCGGGAGTTCCTTCGTGCTCCCCGGTCTTGGACTCTTCTTCGTCGGTGTCCGCGAGCGCGACGGCCGGAGGCGGCTGCACTGCCACCGTCTGGTCCACGGCGCGCACTACTTCGCGAACACGCTCGGCGACCACTTCGGACTCGGCGCCCTTCGGAGCCTCTACTTCAGCGGACTCATTGGCCACGTCCGCGACCTTCGCGGAGGCAGGTGCCTTCATCGGAGGCACCGTCGCGGGAGGTGTGGCCACCGGCTCCGCTGCAGCTGGAGCAGCCGTCACCGCGGGCGCCGCGGGCACTGAGACGGGGGCGCTGACCGCGGGCGTCGCCACGGGCGCCTGCGCGACGACCGCTGGCACAGGCGCGGCCACCACGGCCGGCGCGCTGCCCGTCTCGGTGAGGCTCACCTGCGTGGGCTGGATGAACCCGAACTGCCGCGCGAGCGAGAAGACCGCCTGATTGACGAGGACATCACGGTCCACGCCCATCTCGCGGCTCATCGTCTCCAGCGCCTTCCACAGCGGGTCGGCGATCTCGACCTGTCGAGGCGTGCGGTTCATGGCTCAGCTCCCCCTCAGGTTGTCCTGCCAGGGTGAAACGTTGTGGCTGTCCGTCAGCCAATAGAACATCGCCTGCATCTCCGAGTAGTGCAGCTCCACCATGCCCAGGAGGTTCGGGTGAAGGGCATCGATGTCCATGCCCGCGAACTCGAAGCCCGCGGCGCCCGACGCCTGCGCGCCACGACCGCCCGTCACCTTCCGGTCCCTCACGCGCCAGTGCCGCTGGCTCGACATGCCCGCCGCCTGTCCGAAGTTCGCCGGGGACGCCACCTTCTTCGGCAGCACCACCTTCGACTCACCACAGGCCCACAACAGCCACGTGAGCGCGTTCCAGTCTCCACGGGCCCGCTGGATGACGTCCGGCAGGCCCAGGCCCGCCACGGACACCGTCTCGTCGATGGAGACCGAGTCCTCGCCGATCTCCACCTCCTCCTCCACCAGCTCCACCGGCCCGTCCGGCAGCAGCGCCGACACGTCCGGCGGCATCCACGCGAGCACGGCGCCAGGCTTGAAACGACGCTGGAGCTCCGCGCGGATGAGCTGCAGTCGCGTGGCGTACTTCTGGACCACGCGCACGATGGACCCCAGCGTCTGCGCCGGCTTCTCCGGCAGGTCCTCGTACGTCGAAACCGGCGTCTCCCTCGCCGGCCAGAAGTCGAACACCGGGTACAAGCCTCGCGCGTACGTCCCCAGGAACGCGGCCGTCCCCGGCTCCGTCTTCGCCAGGTCCTCGGCGTCCTTCAGCGCGTGCGCGTCCATCCCCATGTTCAGCAGGATGAGGCCCCGCGTGAACAGGAACGCCTTGCGCTCGGGCGCGAACAGCAGCGCCGCGTTGACGAAGTCCAGCGCCGCGCGAGGCCGGTCCATCTGGTCCAGCCGCACCGCGTGGGCCCGCAGCAATATGCCCGCGTCGCCGCCGCGCACCATCGTCTCCGCCAACGCCGCGCAGGAGCCCGCCGCGTTCTCCAGCACCTCCGCCGCCGTGCCCTTCGCGTTCTGCGGCGTCCTCGGCAGCGACACGCGCTCCATCAGCTCCAGGAACGGCGCCACCTGCTGGTCGGTCGCCATCGCGCGCGCCAGCGCCAGCAGCGCCTCACGGTGCTTGCGCGCCGCCACACACGTGGCCGCGTACTCACGCCAGGCCTCCGCGCTCCGGGGCAGATTGGAGAAGACCGGCGACGCCGACAGCTCATCCTCCTCCTGCGCGACGCCCAGGTCCCGCGTCAACACCACCTTCCGGTCCGCGTCCAGCAGCTTCCACGTCCCACAGGCCAGGTCCCGGTCGTACTGCCCCTCGTCGAAGCTCACCCGCGGGTCCAGGTACTCGTCCTTCGCCAGCGAGCGGTAGACCCCCTGGCGCTGGCCCTCGACGAACTCGCCCTCCCACAGGAGCTGCCCGTCCTGGACCCAGAAGCGCGCGAGCCCGTGGCGCTCGCCGTCGGAGTTCAGCTCGACGTGCGACCACTGGTTCAGGTCCTCGCGCAGCTCCGCCTCCAGCGGGATTCCCGCGGGGCGGTCGGGGTACGGCTCGCCGGTGGACGGCACCACGCGGCGGTCCTGGCCGTCGTAGTGCGTCACGCCGGTGACGCGGCCGTGCTCGTACATCATCACCGTCTTGCGAACGAGCGTGGAGACGCCGTTCTCGTGCATGCGCTCCGTGGTGAACTTCTCGGACGCGTACCAGGTGCGCGGCCCGTGAAGCTCCCCCTTCACGAAGTCGCCGTCCTGGGAGACCTCACCGCTCTCGTGGAAGCGCTTGAAGGGGCCGTGGGGCTTGTCGTTCTCGAAGCTGCACTCGTTGCAGAGCGTGCCGTCCGCGCGCCAGTACTTGTAGGGCCCCTGCTTGCGACCCTTGGGGTCCGTGGCGCCGTACACCCATTCGCTGTCGCCCTCGTCCCACGTCGCCTCGGGGTGCACGCCGGGCGGGACGATGCCCTGCTCGGTCAGCTTCTTGTTCTCCTCGGCCTGCTTCGCGTAGGCGACGTCCAGCGTCTTGAGCGACTTGACCAGCGCGTCCAGCCGGCCCGGCGACATGGCCCCACTGGAGCGGTGCACCACCGTGCCATCCTTGAACGCCATCAGCGTGGGGATGGACTGGATCTGGAACCGGCCCGACAGGTCCTGCTGCGCCTCGGTGTCCACCTTGCCGAACACGACGTCCGGGTGCTTCTCCGCGGTGGCGGCATAGGTCGGCGCGAAGTTGCGGCACGGGCCACACCACTCCGCCCAGAAGTCCACCAGGACCAACCCTGGCTTGCCAGTCATCTGTTCGAAGGTCTCGGCCGTCAGGTCGACGGGGTGCGTACTCACGATGATGCCTCGGATGCGAATGGGAGTCGGACGCTTGTAGTCAAACCCTTCGCGCCGCGCCAGCGTCGCCCTATGCTGCGCGCCGTGCGCCCGTCCTTTCCCATTCTCGCACTCACTGCGATCCTCGCGCTCCTTCCACTCACTCCGGCCCTGGCCCAGCCCGCGGAGGACGCTCCCCGTCTGCACGAGCTGGAGTTCGACTGGGCTCGCGACGGCGTCATCACCGGCTCGGCCGCCGTGCTCTGGATTTCGAGCGAGGCGCTCTTCAAGAGCGACCTGGCGCCCGCGACGTGCCGCTGGTGCGACCGGGCGCCGGACGGGACGGACCGACTCAACAAACTGGACCGCTGGGGTCGGGGGCTCGCGGGGAACACGGAGGCGTCGCGGCACCGCGCGGGGCACTGGAGCAACATCATCGGCTTCGGCTTGCTGCCCGCCGGGGTCATGGGTCTGCAGTACGCGGTGGGACGAGGCTCGGACAGCCCGAACCGGTTCTTCGCGCAGGACGCGACCATCATCCTGGAGAGCGCCATGCTGGCGACGCTCGCGAACCAGACGGTGAAGTTCCTGGTCGGCCGCGAGCGCCCCTTCGTCCACGTGCTGCCCGAGGACCAGAAGCGCCTCACCGACCAGCCCAGCGACAACAACCTGTCCTTCTACAGCGGGCACACCAACCTGGCCTTCTCGCTGGTGGTGTCCGCGGGCACGGTGGCCGCGCTGCGCGGCTACGAGAACCAGGCGTGGATCTGGGCCGTGGGCCTGCCGCTCGCCACCTCCGTGGGACTGCTGCGCATGGGCGCCGACAAGCACTACCTCACCGACGTGGCCACGGGCGCCGTGATGGGCGCGGCCTTCGGCGTCGCGGTGCCCCTGCTGTTGCATGGCCGGACTGGCGGCGTGGAGTCCAGCGCCGCGCGTCGCTCCCCGACCGCCGCCCGGCTGATGCCCGTCGCCGGCGCGCGCATGGCTGGCTTCTCGGGCGTGTTCTGAGGCCCGCCATCCGCGGACGTCCCGGGCAGGCGTGGCGCGCGGGCGTGCTGGCGCTGGTGCTCGTCGCCGGCTGCAACTCCGCGAGCCGCTTCGCGCCCAGCTACCTGCTCGTGCCGCCCCAGCCCTTCATCACCGCGCCGCCCATCTGGGGCCCGGTGGAGGCGGGGCATTGGAGCGTCGGGATGCGCGTGCAGGCCATTGCCGCCACGCCGGAGGACCCCTCGGCGCTCCAGCTCACGGTCTGGTACCCGACGCGGGAGAGCGACGCGGCGACGCGCCTGCACTACCGCGACTACGTGGGCCTCATGGGCTTCGAGTCCGAACCCGAGACGCCTCGCGACGAGGCGCGCGCCACCCAGGCCGTCACCCTCTACGAGCAGCAGCTCATCGACCTGGGCGTGCCCGAGGAGAGCACCGCCGCGTGGCTCGACACGCCCATGACGGCCACGCCCCACGCACCGCCCGCGCCGGGACGCTTCCCGCTCGTGCTGGTGGCGCAGGGCCGTCACCACTCCGCCCACCATCAGGCCGTGCTGGCCGAGTACCTGGCGAGCCACGGCTACGTGGTGGCCACCACGCCCTCGCCCACTCGCGCAGAGCCGCCCGGGCCGCTCGTCGACGTGCTCGCCACCGCGAGACGGCAGGCGCGGGAGCTGGAGCGCGCGCTGCGCGTGCTCCGCGCGGATGCGCGTATCGACACCTCGCGCGTCGCCGTCATCGGACACAGCCTGGGTGCTCGCGCGGCCTTCCTGTTCGCGCTCGCGCATCCCGAGGCGGGCGCGCTGGTGAGCCTGGATGGGGGCATCGGGACCCGGCGCGGCAAGGGGTGGTTGAAGGGCCTGCCGGACTTCCAGCCGGAGCGGGTCCAGGTCCCCTTGCTGCACCTGTTCCAGGAGGACGACGCCGTGGTGGTGCCCGACTTCGAGCTGCTCGAGTCACTGCGCGGCGCGCATCGGTGGATGGTTCGAATCCCCGGCATGCGCCACGTGGGCTTCACCAGCGTGGGCGCCGCCGCCACGCTGGCGCCGGGGGTGGTGTCGGCGGAGACGGCGAAGGCGGTGGCCCGGGGCTGGGCCACGACGGCGGGCGTGACGCGCAGGTTCCTGGACGCCAACGTGCGACGCAGGCTCGTGCGGCCCACCGCGCCGCCGCCGTCCGCCAGCGCCCTGCTCCCACCGGACACGGACGCGCTGCTCGAGCACTGGGAGCCCGGCCAGCCCTGAGCCGCGCTACATCACGCCCGCGGGAGCGTCGTCGCCGTCGTGCCCTCCCTCCACGACGGGCAGCCGGGACAAATCCCAGCGGCGCCCTGGTTCCCAGGCGACGGCGCCGGACACACCCCAGCCGACGCGCACGACCTCTCGGCCCTCGTATTCCAGCCAGAAGACGGACTCCTCGGGGCGCGTGGCCTGGTCCAGGCAGGCGATGCGCGTCGCGGGGCGGCCCGCGCCCTCCAGCGTCACCGCGAAGGCCTTGTGCGAGTGTCCACACAAGAGCCACTTCGGCTGCACCGTGTCCACCAGGCGGCGCGTCACGCCATTGCCAATCCAGTACGAGGGCAAGGGCCGGGGCGGCGAGGGGTTCTCCTCGCGCGCGCGCTGGACGATGCCCCGGGGCCACTCGTGCACGAGCATCAGGTCCACGTCCCTGAGCGACATCACCCGCTCCACCTCCGCGGTGCGGAAGTAGCCCGCCTGCTTCATCAGGTCCTGCGTGACGGGGCGCTTCAAGGGCTGGTCGATGAAGCGCGGCGCGTGGATGCCGGACAGGAAGCCCACGCGCAGCCCCTCGAGCTCGCGCACGCCGGCGCGGCCCAGGTAGGTGACGCCCGGCGCCAGCTCGCCTCCGTCCTGGAAGTCGTGCAGCGCCTCGAAGTCCTCGTTGTTGCCGCCGATGAAGTAGAGGGGGCGCTTCACGCGGCGGACTCCATCCGCGTACTCGGCGAACTCGGCGGGCATGGTCCGCTTGGCGGCCTTGCGGCGATGGTCATCCGCGCGGCGGAACGCCTCCACGTCCCCCACCGCGAGCACCATCGACACCGGCCGACCACGCGACTGCTCCAGCGCGTCCAACCACGTCTCCACGCGGTGGAAGCGACCGTGGACGTCACCCAGGGCGGCAACCAGGAGGGGCTCCGGCATCACCCCGGAAGGCTGCACCCGCGCACCCACCCTGTCGAGTCATCCGTGCCCCATGGGACCGAGGGCTGACAGAAAACCCACACTTCGGCTCGTACGCGGAGGACGGGAGGGACGGGCGCCGGACGCAATCTCAATCACAATCATCTACTTCATACATGCGGTCTCGAAGAGAGACGCAGCCTGGCGGATTAGTGGCTCATTGTTCCCGACGATTTCTCCAACCCCCTGGAGTTAGAGGGATTTCCGTCCGGGGTATTTCTTTGGGGGGCGAAGAGGAACTGCATCCGGACACGAAACAATTATTCGCATCTTATCGACAAATCATTCAAACCCTCTCACCGAGCACGCGATGACCCTCCGCTCTCTCCTCCAGTCCAAGCTCGCACGTTCCGTGCGTCAGCCGTCCTCCGAGCCGGCGCCGCGCCGCCCTGCCGCTTCGGGCCCTCCCGGGAATGCACCGTCACGAGCCCGTCCGGATTCCTTCGATGCGCAGGGCCCTGCTCCGAGGAAGGAGGTCCGTGACGAGCACCGGCAGCCCCCGTTGTGCGATGCGCGCCTGGAGGGCCGGCTCGAGGATGCGGCCGCCAAGCTCCGCGAGCACGCCCTGAAGAAGTCCCTCCAGGAAGCACGGCGCGACGGACGCCTCGATGAGGCCGGCGCGGCGCTCCGCGAGCGTGCCCTGTGCGAGGCCCTCACGGACGCGCGCCGCGATGGTCGTCTCGACGACGTCGGCTCGGCGCTCCGCGAGCGTGCCCTGCGCGAGGCCCTCACGGACGCGCGCCGCGATGGTCGCCTCGACGACGTCGGCTCGGCGCTCCGCGAGCACGCCCTGCGCGAGGCCCTCACGGACGCGCGCCGCGATGGTCGTCTCGACGACGTCAGCTCGGCGCTCCGCGAGCACGCCCTGCGCGAGGCCCTCACGGATGCGCGCCGCGACGGGCGTCTCGACGACGTCAGCTCGGCGCTCCGCGAGCACGCCCTGCGCGAGGCCCTCACGGACGCGCACCGCGACGGACAGTTGGAGAAGCTCGAGGACGCGCTGCGCATGCACGCCCTTCGCGAGCAGGGCGCTCGCGTCGGCGAGGTGCTCGAGGACCTCGTGCCCTCGTCCCCGCAGACCGCCGACACCACGAGCTGGCACGTCCAGCCCGGCGACACCGTGGGCGACATCGCGTGGAGCCTGATGCAGCAGGGCGTCCCCGGGCCCGTGGAGGAGATCGCGCGGCAGATCGTCCAGCTCAACGGCCTGGAGAACCCCGACCTCATCATCGCTGGCAGCACGCTCACCGTCCCCGCGCCCCCGTCCTCTCCCGGGACCGTGGCCCCCTCGTCCCCGGGCGCTCCCTCCTCCCCAGGAACCGCGGCCCCTTCGTCCCCAGGCGCTCCGTCCTCTCCCGGGACCGTGGCCCCCTCGACCC
>NZ_SRLW01000579.1:0-2113 GCF_006518215.1 Myxococcus sp. AB025B | reverse complement strand
GTACAGGTAGAGGTCATCCGCCGTGAGCTGCGATGGGGTGGGGCGGGGGATGGGCTCGAAGACGAGCCGCCCGTCCAGCGCGAACAGCTCGTCGCTCAGGGCCAGTGTCAGGCGGACCTCGGCCTCGCGGTAGAGGGCGTGGGCCTCGGGGACGGGGCCTCGCTCGAGGATCTGCGCCGCCAGCGCCACCGCGTGGTCGTACTTGCCCGACTCCAGGAAGCGCTTCACCAGGTTCAGCAGCTCGGCCAGCTCCGCGGCCTCTCCCAGCCTGGGGCCCTTGGGCAGGCGCGGCGCCAGGGCGCCCCGGCGATAGAGGTGGAGGATCCACCGCGCGGCGAACAGCGGCGCCTCCTTCGCCGTGGCCAGCATCTCCCCCAGCGTGGCGCCGCTCGCGGCCAGCTCCAGCAGCTTGTCCTCCTCCTCGGAGAAGGTCTCCACGGCGAACTCGCGGAACACCCTGAAGGTGGCATCCAGGTGCGGGAAGACCTCCCGGAACACGGACCACTCGCGCAGCCGCGTCACCGCGTCGCGGTGCAGGCTGTTCAGCGCGAGCTTCAACCCCACCGCGCGGGCGGCCGGCGGGAGCTTCGGGGTGAACTCCACCTCGCCCGACTCCCAGCCGTAGCAGTCGAAGAGGGCCTCGCGGGCCTTGTGCTCCATCGCCTCGATGAGGCGGGGCAGCTCCACGAAGCAGCGCTGCACCAGGAAGGTGCCATAGGGGGTGCCCGCGCCCTCCGCCGCCTCGAAGGCCGCCGCGGCCCGGGGAGCATCCAGGATGCGCAGGTTCACCAGGACCTGGGACAGGTGCTCGCGGGGGTCATTCGAGCTCTCACCCACCAGGAAGCCGTCCTTCACCTGGAAACACCGCTGGATGGCGCCGCGCTCCACGCGCAGGGTGCCTTCCACCCCCGCGGTCGAGAACAACGGCGGCATCACCATCTGCAGGCGATAGCTGGCGAGACTTCCCTTGAATGACTCCATGCCGGTCTGTCCTCCCGAGGTGAGGTTGCTCGCAGGTGTGGCGGTCAGGGTACCGCTCCACCCACCGGCGCTCAACCGCAAGGGCCTGGAATTACTCGGGATTTCCGTGCGCGCCGCAAATTTCCACGAGGGCTCACGGCGGGCGGGCGTCAGGCCCGAGGAGTGCCCGCGACTGAACGGAAGATTGCAGGGGCGCGGCGGGTGTGCGAACCACCTCGACGCTGCAGAACACAAAACGCGCGAAAACGACTCCGCGCGCTGACTCCCGACTCGGAACCCGACATGCGGACCCTCTCAGGCGTGCAGTCCTCCGGCAAGCTGCACATCGGCAACTACTTCGGCGCCATTCGCCAGTTCGTGCAGCTCCAGGAGGAGGGCGAGGCGTACTACTTCATCGCCAACCTGCACGCGCTGACCACGGTGCGTGACGCGAAGCTCGCGCTGGAGCTCACGCGTGAGGCGGCGCTGGCGTACCTGGCGCTCGGCGTGGACCCGAAGAAGGCGGTGCTCTTCCGCCAGAGCGATGTGCGCGAGGTGCTGGAGCTCAACTGGATTCTCGGCACCGTGGTGCCGCACGCGCACCTGGAGCGGGCCCACAGCTACAAGGACAAGGTGGCCAAGGGCATCAGCCCGGACTTCGGCCTCTTCGCCTACCCGGTGCTGATGGCGGCGGACATCCTGCTCTACAGCACGGACTTCGTCCCGGTGGGCAAGGATCAGATCCAGCACGTGGAGTTCGCCCGTGACTGGGCGGTGAAGTTCAACACCGAGTACGTGAAGGGGTACGACCCGGCGGACCCGGACGGCAAGGAGCGCGGCCACGCGCCCGGCATCCTCAAGCTGCCCCAGGCCCGCATCCAGGAGGCCACCCAGACGGTGCCCGGCGTGGACGGCAAGAAGATGTCCAAGTCCTACGGGAACACCATCGAGATGTTCGGGGACGAGAAGGAGATCAAGAAGCGCATCATGTCCATCAAGACGGACTCCACGCCGGTGGAGGCGCCCAAGCCGGTGCCCGAGGGCAAGCCGGCGGACGCGTCGCTCGTCAGCGAGGTGCCGCTCTACGACTTGCTCAAGCTGATGCTGCCAGCGTCCGAGTTCGCGGAGGTGGACGCGTCGTGGAGGGCGGGAG
>NZ_SRLW01000578.1:0-2123 GCF_006518215.1 Myxococcus sp. AB025B | reverse complement strand
GGCCACCATGCTCACCCGCCCCATCCCCAAGTCCGGCGAGGCACTGCCCGTCATCGGCCTCGGCACCTGGCAGACCTTCGACGTGGGCACCTCCCCCGCCGAGCGCGCCCCCTTGAAGGACGTGCTGCAACGCTTCCTCGACTCAGGCGCGCGCCTCATCGACTCGTCCCCCATGTACGGCCGCGCCGAGCGCGTGGTGGGCGACGTGCTCGCGGCGCTGCCGGACGCGCCCAGGCCCTTCCTCGCGACCAAGGTGTGGACCACCGGCAAGGAGGCGGGGCTCGAGCAGTTGGAGACGTCCGTGCGCGACATGGGGCGTGGACGCATGGAGCTGCTCCAGGTGCACAACCTCGTCGACTGGCGCACCCACCTGCCCGTGCTGCGCGAGTGGAAGGCGAAGGGGCGCGTGCGCTACGTGGGCATCACCCACTACCAGAAGAGCGCCTTCCCGGAGCTGGAGCGCCTGCTGAAGGAGGAGACGCTGGACTTCATCCAGCTGCCCTACTCCCTCACGGACCGCGAGGCGGAGAAGCGGCTCTTGCCCGCCGCCGCCGCGAATGGCGTGGCGGTGCTGGTCATGCAGCCCTTCGCCACCGGCAACCTCTTCAGCCGCGTGAAGGGCCGCGCGCTGCCGGAGTGGGCCCAGGAGTTCGACTGCGACAGCTGGGCGCAGTTCTTCCTGAAGTTCATCCTCGGCCACCCCGCGGTGAACTGCCCGCTGCCCGCCACGAGCAATCCCAGACACGTGGCCGACAACGTGCGCGCGGGCTTCGGACGCATGCCCGACGCGAAGACACGCGAGCGCATGGCCCGCGTGCTGGACACTTGAGCTACAGCTCCGGGTCCGGCGTGTACTGCACCTCACCGGTGGCGGCGAGCACCACGCCGGTGCCCGGCTCGCCCGCGTCATCATCGCGGCCGACCTCCAGCACCTCGTCCTTCGAGTCCCACTGCCCCAGGTAGTACGAGCCGCCGGCCACCATGCACGCCTTGCCGTCCGACACCACCGTCTCCACCACCTCCTGCTTGTCGCTGGTCGCGCGCAAGAGCGTCCACGGCTTGCCGTCCTCGCGGAACTCGCGGACCATCTCCTCCAGCTCCGCGTCGCTCGGCGTGCCCTTGTCCAGGGTCTGCTTCTCCCACCGACGCCCGTCCCTCGCCGGCTGCCGCTCCTTCCACGCCCGCCCCAGCTCCAGGAGCTTCTCCTCCGCCGCGTCCTGCAGCCCGTGCATCTCCTCGGGCAGCTCGATCTCCTCCAGCGCCAGCAGCGCCGTCTCAATCTGCAGCGCCTTGAGGCACCACTCGTTCCACGCGGTCTTCAGCATCGTCGCACTCGCTTTCCATCCCCGGAACACGGCAACCACCCCGCCACCGTGAGGGCTTTGCACGCCCACTACCACACCGCCCGCCTGCCCTGGCGCCATCCAGCCGGCCCCACCCGCCCCGGCCTCCGGACACTGCCTAGTTTTCAAGGTCAGGAGGCAACCATGAGCAAGAAGCAGGAGCAGGGCACGCGAGGCGCCGTCAAACACCTGGGGCAGCTCATCCACGGCATCAAGGTCGCCATGATGACCACGGTGGATGCCGACGGGAGCCTGCACAGCCGTCCCATGTGGACCCAGGACCATGACTTCGACGGAGAGCTCTGGTTCTTCACCCGCGAGCACTCACACAAGGTGGACGAGGTGGAGCAGGACCACCACGTCAACGTCTCCTTCTCCGACCCCACCAGGGACCGCTACGTCTCCGTCAGCGGCCGCTGCCAGCTGGTGAAGGACCCACGCAAGGTTCGCGAGCTGTGGAACCCCACGCTCAAGGCCTGGTTCCCCGACGGCATGGATGATCCCGAGCTCGCGCTCCTGTGCGTGCGCGTCGAGCGCGCCGAGTACTGGGACACGCCCTCCAGCCGCATGGTGCAGTTGGTCGGCATGGTGAAGGCCGCGCTCACCGGCAAGAGCTACGCCCCGGGAGACCACCAGTCCCTGGAGCTGGGCGGCTCCCGCTCCCACTGACACTTGGGGTTGCGCCACGACGCCCTGGGCGCCATGACAGGCCCGCAGCCGACCGTTCGCTTCCGGGCCGTCCCACACCCCTCGAAGGCGCCTCCCCACCCGTCAACACCC
>NZ_SRLW01000577.1:0-2188 GCF_006518215.1 Myxococcus sp. AB025B | reverse complement strand
CGAGATTACTACGCGTCTCGTGGGCTCGGAGATCTGTATAAGAGACAGGTCCTCATCGTTGTCCGCGGGGGGCTCGGCGGAGAGGAACGAGCCGTCGATGATGTAATCGCAGACGGGACAGATGGATGAGTTGGCGGCTACCTTCGAGCCGCAGCCAGGGCAGTTCAGGACCGGCGCTCCTGCTGAGAGATGCGAAGGCGCATCTTCCGGGGCCGGGGCGGACGTGTCAAACGGCACGCGGCCTAACCCCTGGATTTTCGCGGGGAATTGGCCTAGGCCCCAGCCCATGCGCCGCTTGAGCCCCGTCCGACTTCCCCACGTCTGCCTGGCCCTCGTCGTCCTGCTCTCCGGGTGTCACCGCGGTGTCCGCGGCTCCGACGAGGCCCCCCCGGACCCGGAGGTGATGGCGCGCATCCTGGACTGGGAGGACCGCCGCTCGCTCGGCGACGGGCAGCTCGCGGCGCTGGCCCACGACGCGCCGGACGCGCGAGTCCGGGCGCGAGCCTATCGCGCGCTGGCGCGCATCCAGGACCTGGCCACGCTGGACGTGGTGGCGCGGGGGCTGAAGGACCCGGAGGCCCGCGTGCGCGGTGAGGCCGCCTTCGCGGTGGGCGAGCTGGCGCTGGCGTGGGAGGCCCCGACGGACGCCGAGCGCGCGCGGCTGGTGGCGCCGCTGCTCGAGGCCGAGGCGGTGGAGCGGGACGTGGACGCGCGTGACGCGCAGCTCGACTCCCTGGGGCGTCTGGCCACTCAGGACGCGCTGGCGCGGCTGGTGGAGCGCCTGCAGGGCAAGGAGGTCGCGACGGCGGGCAAGGCCGCGCTGGTGCTCGGCGTGGCGGCGCGTCGTGGCGGCGCGGCGGTGGTGAAGGACGTCCCGCTGGCGCCCGCGCGGGCGTTGCTCTCGGCCGGGGTGCCGGTGGAGTCGCGCTACGGCGCGGCGTATCTGCTCGCCACGGCGAAGCGCGCCGAGGAGCTGCCGACGCTGCGCCGCTGCCTTTCGGACGAGGACGCGGACGTGCGCGGCCTGTGCGCGAAGGCCTTCGGCGACGTGGGCGGTCCGGAGGACGCGGTGGTGCTGGGGCGACTGCTGGACGACTCGGTGCCGCGCGTGGCGGCGGAGGCGGCGCGCTCGCTGGCGAAGCTCGCGGCGATGTGTGGCGGGCCCTGCGTGCCGCTGGACGTGCTGGAGGGCCTTGCGCCTCGGGCGAAGCGTGTGGCGCGCGGCATGGAGACGCCCGTGCCCACGAGCGCGACGCCCCGGGTGGAGACGCTGGCGCGCTCGGCGGATGGCCACCCGTTGCTGGCGCTGGCGCAGCAGGGCCTGCCGGACTTCGGCGCGCCGGTGCTGGTGGCGCTGCGGCTGGCGCTGGCGGACGCGGAGCGGGGCGCGGCGTCGGACCTCGCACGCGCGGACCTGGGCTGGCTCGACTGTCGGCTGGCGGCGGCGCTGGACCGGCAGCGCGGCGTGGTGGCGGACGTGCGCACGTGCGGCTTCGACAAGGTGCCCGAGGAGCGCCGGCTGGCGCTGGGCCTGCGTGAGGTGGCGCTCTTCTCGAAGAAGACGCCCGCGGACTTCGCGGTGGGCTACCTGCGCCACCCGGCCGCGCGCGTGCGGCTCACCGCGATGGAGGTCCTGGCCGAGCGCCCCGTGCTCCGCGGCGCGACGGCGGTGAGCGCGCTCCTGAAGGACGAGGACCTGGTGGTCGCCGGCGCCGCGGCCGCGACGTTGGGACTGCTCAAGCCCCCCGCGATGCCTCCGGAGCTCGAGGCGCTGGCGGAGCGGGTGCCGTCCCAGCCGGACCTCGCGGACCCGGTGGCCGGCGCGCTCGTGGCCCTGCAGGGGCAGGCCGCGGAGCCCCGGTTCCGGCAGTGGCTGTCGCTGCCTCACGCCAACGTGCGCCGCGTGGCCGCCGAGTCGCTGACGAAGCTCACCGGCCAGCCCGTGCGCTCCGAGCGCGTGGAGCTCCCCGCCTACGCCTTCCGCCCGGAGCCCGCGCCCAAGGGAGCGGGGCTGGTGCTGCGCACGGACAAGGGCGACATCACCGTGCGGCTCGACGCGGACGAGGCACCCCTCACGGCGGGCAACCTGTACGCGCTCGCGCGCAAGGGCTACTTCAACGGCGTCACCTTCCACCGCGTGGTGCCGGACTTCGTCGCGCAGGGCGGAGACCCGCGCGGGGACGGGGAG
>NZ_SRLW01000576.1:0-2189 GCF_006518215.1 Myxococcus sp. AB025B | reverse complement strand
GGGGTGGGCGGAGCTGACGCGCCGTCCCAGGAGCGGGACCCTGACCGGCCGTGCAGCCCTCCGGAGGGGGCCCTGGTCGGCCAGCGCCACCAGACGTTCCCCGCTTCCCAGGCGGCTCTGGTAGTGTCCGGGCCGGTGAGGATTCGCGCGTGAGCCAGGTTCCCGCCCCATTCGCTCCGAAATCCGGGCAGCAGTTCCGAGGCCCCCGGCTGACCGGGCGCTTCGCGGACGGCACCCTGGGGGAGTTCCCCCTGGGGCCGTTGACGTCGCTCGGCCGTCATCCGTCCAACACGCTGCGCCTGGTGGACCGCGAGGTCTCCAAGGAGCACGCGACCATCGAGAAGGTGGGCAAGGACTTCGTCCTGAAGGACCTGGGGTCCTCGAACGGGACGTTCGTCAACGGCAAGCGGGTGAAGGAGCTGCGGCTGAAGGACGGGGACGAGATCGCCCTGGGCTCCTCGCGGCTCATCTTCCACAGCGGCGAGCAGCCGGCGGTCCCCGCGCCCGCGGCGCCCGGCGTGACGGTGGTGGCGCAGTCGGTGTCCATGCCCGCGTTCCTGGCGCAGATGGACCAGGTGCCGCAGAACTTCCGTCCGGTGGACCAGATGACGGACGGCGAGGCGCTGCGCCGCGACTACGAGAAGCTGCGCATCGCCCACGAGTTCCACCGGCAGGTGAGCACGCAGGGCAGCCAGACGGGGCTGTTCGAGCAGATCCTCAAGGTGGCCTTCCAGCTGCTCGCGGCGGACCACGGCGTCATCCTGAAGGTGGCCGGGGACGGGGAGTTCATCCCGGCGGCGGTGCACCACCGCACGGGCAAGCCGGTCAACGTCATGCTGTCCGACACGGTGCTCAAGCGCGTGGTGGAGACGGGCAAGGCGGTGCTGACGGCGGACGCCATCATCGACGAGCGCTTCTCCGCGGCGGAGAGCATCGTGGCGCAGGGCATCCGCTCGGCCATGGCGGTGCCGCTGATGGTGAACTCCAAGATTCAAGCGGTGCTCTTCCTGGACAGCCGCCAGCAGATCAACGCCTTCTCGGAGAAGGACTTGAACATCCTCTCCGGCATCGCCTCGCAGGCGAGCATCGCGCTGGAGAACGCGGCCCTGGGCGAGCAGATCCGCGCGGAGGCGGTGACGCGCGCGGAGCTGAGCCGCTTCCTGTCCAAGGCGGTGGCGGACGCGGTGATCTCCGGTGAGACGGAGGACCTGCGGCAGAGCCGGCTGGCGGAGGTGAGCTGCCTGTTCGCGGACATCCGCGGCTTCACCACCATCTCCGAGAACGAGTCGCCGCAGGAAGTGGTGTCGATGCTCAACACGTTCTTCACGGCGATGGCGGACGTGGTGTTCCGCTACGAGGGGAACCTGGACAAGTTCATCGGCGACTGTGTGATGGCGGTGTGGGGTCCGCCGCTGTCGCATCCGGACGACGCGGCGCGGGCGGTGCGGGCGGCGCTGGAGATGCAGGAGGCGGTGGATCAGATCAACCGCAACCGCGTGGCGGCCGGCAAGGCGCCCATCGAGGTGGGCATCGGCATCAACACGGGCCAGGCGGTCGTCGGCTACATGGGCAGCGCGGAGCGGCACGAGTTCACGGCCATCGGCGACACGGTGAACACGGCCTCGCGGTTGTGTGGCATGGCCAAGAGCGGCGAGGTGCTTGCGTCGGAGTCGACGGTGCGCAGGTCCGGCGCGGGCTTCGACGTGGAGGAGCTGCCGGCGCTGCAGGTCAAGGGCAAGGAGAAGGCCGTCCCCACCTACCGCGTCCATGGCGTGGAACATACGACCGCCGCCTCCCCGCGCCGATGACGACGACCCAGGAGTGTCCCAACTGCGGGACCCAACATGACACCCGGGTTTATGTCAGCGGGCAGAAGCTGACGTGCCGTTGTGGCATCCGCTTCGAGGTGCGTCGTCAGGACGTGGGGGGCGCGAAGCCGGCTGGGTCGGTGCATTCGAACATCACGTTCGCGCCGCACCGGGCGCAGACGGTGAATGAGCACACGCGCGACACGGTGGTGCCGGGGTTGGGTGGGGAGGAGCGCGCGTCGCGCGGCCCCAGCTATGCGAACGGCGGGGCGCTGCGAGATGCGTCCGCGGGGTCGAGCGGAATCGATTGGAGTGAGGCGCGTGAGCCCGGCTCGTCGAGGGTCGGCGCGGCTCCGAGTGGTATCGCGAGGGCGGGTGCCT
>NZ_SRLW01000575.1:0-2209 GCF_006518215.1 Myxococcus sp. AB025B | reverse complement strand
AGGTGGGAGTGCTGATCGCGAGGGAGAGCTCCGGTGGGCTGGGGTTGTCCTTCCTCGGAGGACTCAGCCTGGGGGGCACCCGGGGCGCGACGAACGCGCAGCGATTCGAGCAGGTGGAGCTGGGGCTGTGGAGTGGCCTGGGCCTCGCGGGCTCGGTGGGGCGAGTCTGGATGGGAGCCCACGCGGGCCTCGGTGTGCTGGGCCTGGCTCAGCGCGCGACGAGCCCGGATGCGGAGCGCCGCCGCGAGCTGGGCCTCCCCACGCGACGGACACGCACGGGCGCGGGCGCGGCCACCTTCGCCGCGCTCTCCGCGGAGGTCCCGGTGAGCGCGCGCACGGGCCTCTTCGCCCGGCTGGGCGGCCATGTCGCGCTGATGCGCGAGGACGAGAAGCTCAGGACGCAACTCGCGCCACAGCTGATGCTGGGTTGCACCTGGGGGCTGTGAGCGTGGGCGGCATGTCCCACGTGAGTCCGTCCATGCGTCTCCTTGCTCGCATCGACTGGATGGCGCGAGCGCTTCGAGAAGAGGGCGCGCGGGTTCTCCAGCTGATGCCTGTCACGTGACCTGGGATTGCGCCCGGGTCCGGGAGGAAGGCCATATGACGACGATGCGGGAGCGCGGTTTCTGGAAGTGGAGCCTGCTTGCACTGGCATTGACGGGATGCGGTGGTGTCATGGGAGACGAGGCGGAGGACGAAGCCCTGCTGACGCTGGAGGGCACGCTGCGCGCCTCTTCCACCTTCGACCTGGGGAACTCCGACCGCATTCGCGCGTCGCTCCTCTGGGATGTCTGGCCAAAGGTCGTCGTGGACTGCATGGTCCAGCGGACGTATCCGGAGGGCCTCGCCCGGTGCCAGCGATTGGCCCCGAAGACGTCGTACCACCACCCCGACGCGGACGTCAGGGTCAACGGCCACTTCCCCAACATTTTCAGCATGTCCCTCAATCGCCTGCCGGATCCCGCGGCACTGATTGGAGAGGAGGGCTCCAAGCTGGGCATGGCCTACGTGATGGCCTACGTGGACGGCAACGGCAACGGCACCCTGGACCGGGTGTCGAACGAGGCCACTTCCAGCCCTGACATCGTCGTCGGGTTCCAGTCGGGCTTCGGTGCGGACCCGACGGAGCAGTCCTTCATCCTGTACCGCGAGGGCGCGCTCCACCCGCTCTACCGCTTCGACTTCCCGGACTGCCCGGAGATTCCCCAGGGGTACTCCGTGGTGACGCTGCACTACACGGAAGAAGGGACGGAGTGCACCGTGAAGACGCGCCGGGTGGACCTGGACATGGATCTGGAGGCGAGCCAGGCCTTCCAGCAGCTCGCCTGCGAGGAGCCCAACGCTCGAGTCCTCCTGGACACGGTGCGCGCCTCCACCGTGGGGCCTCCGCCCGTGGGGAGCACCCAGCGGTGCGGCACGTTCATCCACTCCATCTCGCGCAATGACCAGGTGCTGTACGTGAATCCCCACCCCGAGCGCTTCTGCTCCGTGGCGAACACGGAGGTGTACATGCTGAAGGACTACTGGGATGGCACCTGGGATGACCGGGCCTCGCCGCCGTCCTGGTGGCCCTGCCCGGTGGTGACCACGCCCTGAGGTGACGGCCGTGAAGTCCCGCGCCCGTCACTGCTGTGGATAAGAGCCCTTCGCTGCGTCCCGGCGGGCGCGCTCCGCGGCCTCGCTCTCCTCTCTCCGACGGTCCGCTGCCGCGCGCTCTTCGATGGCGCGCGTCAGCGCCTCCGGCGTCTTCGCGCGGAGGAGCGGGGCGAGCTGCTCGAGCGCGCGCTGGAGTTCGGGAAAGGGAACCCGGTTCTTGTCGACCAGGATCTTCCACGGCTCGGAGACCGAGGTCCGCTCCAGGTCGAAGGTGACGTGCTGCACCTGCCGCTCGGTGGGGACGTCGATGCGGGCTCCTGTGAACCGGTCCTGCTCGCAAGCGCTGACCCAGACGGACTCGTGCGAGCCCGACTTCATCCGCCGTCCTCGAACGCCGTACTGGACCTTGCAGAGCTTCAGGGAGCCCAGCTGCGCCTGGATGCCGGCCATCTCCTGGAGCGCGCCGACGTCGATCTCCTCACGGTCTCCGGCCGAGCCGGCTGAGCCGCCCAGCATGACCCCGGCCCCCAGGGCGCCCGCCATGACCACCACGGCGGCGCCGGCGAAGAGGACAACCTTGTTGTTGGACCTGGGCGCGGGGGACGGGCGGGAC
>NZ_SRLW01000574.1:0-2231 GCF_006518215.1 Myxococcus sp. AB025B | reverse complement strand
ACGCGGTGAGGCGACAGCACGTCACCGCCGGCGAGCAACTGGCGCACGCCAGAGAGGGCCACTGGCTGGTGGGCAACCATCTGCTCGAAGAGGGCAGCGGTCAGCCAGAGAGAGGAGACCTTCTCGCGGGAGAGGACAGCACCCAACTCCTCCAGGGAGAGGGAGTGAGGAGGCGCGAGGACGAGCTTGGAGCCATGAAGGAGCGCACCCCAGATTTCGAGGGTGGAGGCGTCGAAGGCGACAGGAGCGGCGTGGAGCCAGACTTCGGAGGCACCGAAGTGGATGAAGGAAGAGGAGACGAGGCGAGTGACGCCGCGGTGGGGAACACAGACACCCTTGGGCTCGCCGGTGGAGCCCGAGGTGAACATGACGTAGGCGAGGTCATCGCCCGTCACTTCGGAAACAAGCGCAGTCGTGGGCCGACGTGAGCTGCGAGAGGCCTCCTCATCGACGAGCAGGAGGACGGCGCCGAAGGCAGGCAAGTCGTCTGCGACGTCGGAGTGGGAGACGAGGACGCCTGCGCCGGACTCGCGGAGGACGAAGGAGAGGCGCTCGGAGGGCCAGGCCTTGTCGAGGGGGACGTAGGCCGCGCCGGCCTTGAGGATGGCCAGAAGGGAGACGATGAGGTCAGCGGAGCGGTCGAGGCGGACAGCGACGCGAGAGCCGGGGAGGACACCCAGTGCACGCAGGTGGTGGGCGAGCTGGTTGGAGCGCGCGTCGAGCTGTGAGTAGGTGACAGCCTCATCCACGGAGACAACGGCGACTGCGTCGGGCGAACGGACCACCTGCTGTTCGAAGAGCGAGTGGATGCTGGCATCGCGCGAGTAGGCGGACTGCGCACCGCTCCATGCAGGGAGCAGTTGCTTCTCTGCCGGTGTGAGCATCGACACGAGGCCGAGCTGTCTGTCGGGGCTGGTGAGAAGCCCATCGAGGAGCACCGCGTAGTGACGAGCGAGGCGCTCCATCGAGGCCGCTTCGAACAGATCGGTGTTGTAGTTGATGATGCCCGAGAAGCCTTCGCTTCCTTCGTCGAGGAGAAGGCTGAAGTCGTACTTGGACGTCTCGATGCTGGGCGGGAGGGCGTCGAGGCTGAGCCCGGGAAGCGTCAGAGCCCCCTCGGGTGCGTTCTGGAGCGTGAGCGTGACCTGGAACAGCGGCGAACGGCTGAGGTCACGCTGGGGCTGCAATTCCTCGACGAGCTTCTCGAAGGGGACATCCTGGTGCTCGTAGGCCGCGAGGGTGTTCAGGCGCACCTGTCCCAGCAGCTCACGGAAGGACTGCCTGCCATCCAGGCGTGAACGGAAGACGAGGGTGTTGACGAAGAAGCCGATGAGGCCCTCCGTCTCGGAGCGGTTTCGGTTGGCGACGGGCGAGCCGACCGAGACGTCGTCCTGTCCCGAGTAGCGAGAGAGCAGGAGCTGAAAGGAAGCCAGCAAGACCATGAAGGGCGTGGCGCCCTCGCGCTGGGCCAGTTCCTTCACCTGGGTGCTGAGGTGCTTGGAGAGCGCCACAGGCACGACGGCGCCACCGTACGTCTGGATGGCGGGCCGAGGCCTGTCCGTGGGCAGATCGAGAGAAGTGGACGCGCCGGCGAGCTGCTTGCGCCACCAGTCGAGCTCCGAGGCGAGGACGTCGCCATGGAGCCACTGGCGCTGCCAGACGGAGAAGTCGGCGTACTGGATGGGCAGGGGCGCGAGCTGCGCGGCCTCTCCACTGGAGAACTGGCGGTAGAAGGCGGCGATCTCTCGGGCGATGACGGAGATGGACCAACCGTCGGAGATGATGTGGTGGGCGGTGACGAGGAGGAGGTACTCCTCATCGCTCATCCTCACCAAGGTCGCGTGAACAAGAGGGCCCTGAGCGAGGTTGAAGGAGTGCTGGGCCTCCTGTCGCATCAGCGTCTGTGCTTCGGTCTCGCGAGCGGTCGGATCCAAGCGACGCAGGTCGACGACAGGAAGCTCGAGCCGAACGTCAGGACGGATGACCTGAACGGGCTGACCGCCGTGGACCGCGAAGTGAGTGCGGAGCACCTCGTGGCGCGCGAGGAGCGCGTTGAGCGACTGATGCAGCGCGCTGACATCGAGTGAACCGGAGAGCTTGAGGGCCCAGGGGATGTTGTAGGTGGAGGAGCCGGGCTGGAGCTGGTCGAGGAACCAGAGGCGCTGCTGAGCGAAGGAGAGAGGCAGCGGCTGGGAGCGGTCGGCGGGGACGAGAGGTGGCTGGAGGGAAGC
>NZ_SRLW01000573.1:0-2189 GCF_006518215.1 Myxococcus sp. AB025B | reverse complement strand
TCTAGCTTCGTCGGCAGCGTCAGATTGTATAAGAGACAGGCCTGGGCATGGTGTCCGGGCTGTCGGTGGGCAGCATCGCGAGCATCAGCGGCGGGCGCGGCCCGTCCGTGTGGCGGGTGCAGGTGGCGGCCATCGTCACCAGCGTGGTGCCCATGTTGGTGTGGAGCCGGCAGGCCAACGTGTCGTTCGCGGGCGCGGTGGCGGCGTCGGCGCTGGTGGCCTTCCTGGTGAGCGCGTTCCGGTTGCCGCTGTACGCGCTGGAGGTGCTCGCGTCGGCGGCGGCGTACGCGGTGGAGCGGTGGACGGGGCGCCCGACGTTGCACTGGGTGCCGGTGCGCCACCACAACCTGAGCTACCTGCCGCACCCGTTCCTGAGCCGGCACCTGGCGCTGGCGGTGCGCTCGCGGCCGGCGGAGGTGCTGGCGGTGGCGGATGCCTGCCTGCGCTCGCCGGGGAACATCCTGGTGGGCTGGCCGTGGGTGGTGCAGGCATTGGAGCGCGCCTCCACGACGGAGGGTGCCGCGGGCGGCCCCCATGGCTGAGGGGCGCGCCCCGGAAGTTGGGGGCGTTGGATTGCCTCGGCGCGAGGCTCCGCTAGCCTGAAGGCCATGGAAGGTTTGCTCGACGCGTTCATCGCGTTCATCCGCGCCGAGCGCGGGCTGTCCGGCAAGACGGTGGATGCCTACGCCGCGGACCTCACCGCGTACTTCGAGGACCTGCGCGGGCGCGGCGTCGACGATGTGACGCGGGCGCGCCAGGAGGATGTGACGGCGCACCTGTCGGCGCTGACGAAGGGCGGCCTGGGCAAGCGCAGCCAGGCGCGACACCTGGCCGCGCTGCGTGGCTTCCACCGGTTCCTCGTCGCGGAGCGGCTGGCGGACAAGGACCCGACGGAGGACGTGGACACGCCGCGCTCGGCGCGCAAGCTGCCCTCGTTCCTCACGCTCGAGGAGGTGGAGCAGCTGCTCGCCGCGCCGGACGAGGGCTCTCCCGCGGGGCTTCGGGACAAGGCGATGCTGGAGGTGCTCTACGCCACGGGGCTGCGCGTCAGCGAGCTGTGCGGCCTGGGCGTCAACGACGTGCAGCTCAGCGCGGGGTATCTGGTCGCGAAGGGCAAGGGCGCCAAGGAGCGCGTCGTCCCGTTGGGGCGCGTGGCGGTGGAGAAGGTCCGCGAGTACCTGGCCAACTCACGTCCGGCGATGCTCGGGCGGCGCGAGGCGCGGGCGCTGTTCGTGACGCCCCGGGGCTCAGGCTTCACCCGGCAGGGATTCTGGAAGCTCATCAAGCGCTACGCTTTGAAGGCGGGCATCCTCAAGCCACTGTCTCCGCACAAGCTGCGGCACTCGTTCGCCACGCACCTGGTGGAGCGCGGCGCGGACCTGCGGGCCGTGCAGCAGATGCTCGGTCACGCGGACCTGGCCACGACGCAAATCTACACGCACGTGAACAGCGCCCGGCTGCGCTCGGTCTACGACGAGTTCCACCCGCGCAGCGACGCGTTCACCCCCAAGAAGAAGCGCAAGACGGGGTCGTAGCCGCGACGGTGGGGGCGGTGGACCCGACATGTCAGACCGGGCGTTAGACTGCCTACGTATCAGGTCGACACCCTGTGGAGTGGGGTGTCACGCGAGGGACGCTGGGCGTCCCATCGACGGAGGCAGGCGTGGGAGACATCCGAGGAAAGAAGCCCAGGACGTATGAGGACATCGAGGCGCCGCCCCTGCCGTGGGTGGCGGAGCCGCTCGAGGCGCTGTGGCCCGCGCCCATGCCCCGCGCGGCGGTAGAGCTGAATCCGCTGGTGCGTCGGCTGGGCGCGCTGCTCGTGCGGCCCTTCGACTGGGCCCGGGGTGGTCCGGGGGGCTGGTGGTTCCTGGAGACGCCGGAGCTGCACCTGGAGTCGGGCGTCGTCGTTCCCCCGTTGGCGGCCTGGCGACGGGCGGAGGTGCCGGAGCCCCCCGAGCCTGAGACCCCCTGGCTCACGCCCGCGCCGGATTGGGTCTGCGAGGTGCTCTCTCCACGAAGCGGGGATCTCTCCTCACGCATGCAGGCGTATCACCAGGCCCGCGTCGAGCACGTCTGGCTCATCGACCCGGCCCGGTGTCGCCTGGAGGTGTACCGACGCGGGAACAGGGGCTGGGCGCGGGTGGGGGTGCACGAGAGCTCCGCCCGGATGCGCGCGGAGCCCTTCG
>NZ_SRLW01000572.1:0-2257 GCF_006518215.1 Myxococcus sp. AB025B | reverse complement strand
CGCTGTGCGCGCAGCAGGAGGACGAGCTCATCTTCTACGGCGACGCGCGCCTGGGCTACGAGGGCCTGATGACGGCCAATGGCCGGCTCACCGTGCCGCTCGGTGACTGGACGGCGGCGGGAGGCGGCGCCTCGCCCACGGCCTGCTGGAAGTGACCCGGCGCGATGGGCGTGGTGAAGCGCGAGTCCTGGTGGGCGTCGAGCATGCGCAGCATGTGGACCGCCTCGGACACGTGCTCCTTCTCCTCCGTCGCCAGGTGGAGGAAGAAGGCCCGCACCTCGGGGTGGGAAGACGCCCGGGCGAAGGCCTCGTACTCGTTGATGGTCTCGAGCTCGCGCGCCAGCACGAGGCGGATACGCGCCACGTCGTCCAGGTCGCTGTCCGGTATGTCGGCCATTGAGGACGGACCCTCGCAATCCGCCGGGGGCACCGTCAAGAGAAACAGGGGCCATGGGTTTCCCGCTTCATGCCACTTGACGTCACGCATAGAGTCGCCGGCCCGTGACCGCCTCCGCACCCGAGCCTTCCCCGACTCCTCCCGCCCCGTCAGGTCGGACCGAACGCTCGGGGGGCAAGGGCGCGATGCTCGTGGCCACGGGCATCCTCGCCTCGCGCCTGATGGGCCTGGTGCGCGAGCGCGTCTTCGCCCACTACCTGGGCAACGCGGAGGCGGCCGCCGTCTTCAAGGCCGCGCTGCGCATCCCCAACTTCCTGCAGAACCTCTTCGGTGAGGGCGTCCTCTCCGGCTCCTTCATCCCCGTGTACGCCCAGCTGCTGGGCCGCAAGGACGCGGAGCAGGCGGAGCGGGTGGCGGGCGCGGTCTTCGGCCTGTTGTCCCTGGCGACGGCGCTGCTGGTGTGCGCGGGCATGCTGTTCACGCCCGTGTTCGTGGACCTCATCGCTCCGGGCTTCGAGGGCCACGCGCGGGAGATGGCCATCCGCGTGGTGCGCATCCTCTTCCCCGGCACGGGCTTCCTGGTGCTGAGCGCCTGGTGCCTGGGCATCCTCAACAGCCACCGGCGCTTCCTGCTGTCGTACCTGGCGCCCGTCGTCTGGAACGGGGCCATCATCGCCACGCTGCTCGTCGTGGGCGGCCGCTACGAAGAGGACCGGCTGGTGGAGCTGCTGGCCTACGGCGTGGTGGCCGGCGGTTTCCTCCAGTTCGCGGTGCAGGTGCCCCGCACGCTCCAACTGCTGGGGAGGTTCCGCCCGTCGCTCTCCACGGCGACGGAGCCGGTGCGGCAGGTGCTGCGCAGCTTCGGCCCGGTGGTGCTGGGGCGCGGCGTGGTGCAGTTCAGCGCGTGGGTGGACACGGCCTTCGCCACGCTCATCTCCGAGCGCGCCATGTCATCCCTCGTGTACGCGCAGACCATCTACCTCATCCCGGTGAGCCTCTTCGGCATGGCGGTGTCCGCGGCGGAGCTGCCGGAGATGGCCCGCGCGGCGGACGGCGCCGGGTCGGAGGAGGTCGCCGCGAAGCTGCGTCAGCGCATCGACGGAGGGGCGCGGCGAATCGCCTTCTGGGTGGTGCCCTCCGCGGCGGCCTTCCTGTTCCTGGGCGACATGGTGGCCGCGGCGCTCCTTCAGACGGGCCGCTTCGACGCGGCGGACTCGCGCTACCTCTGGTACCTGCTCATGGGCGCCGCCGTGGGGCTGGTGGCCTCCACCGTGGGCCGGCTGTACGCCTCCGCCTTCTACGCCTTGAAGGACCCCAAGACGCCCCTGCGCTTCGCCATCGTCCGCGTGGCGGTGGGCTCGGTGGGCGCCTGGATCCTCGGCCTGCATCTGCCCGGGTGGCTGGGGCTGCCCTCGGAATTGGGCGCGCTGGGGCTCACGCTCGCCAGCGGGCTCGTGGCCTGGCTCGAGTCGTATCTCCTGCGCCGCAAGCTGACCCGGCAGCTGGGGCCCGTGGGTGTTCCCCCGGGGCTCCTGCCCCGGCTGTGGGGCGCGGCCGTCATCGCGGGCCTCGTGGCCCTGGGCGTGAAGCTGGGGCTCGCGGCCGTGCTGGGCCCCATGCCGGGAGTGCAGGCGGAGTGGGGCGGGGCCTTCCTCGCGCCCCCCAGGCTGCACCCCGTCCTGGGTTTCCTGGCCGTCGCCATCCCCATGGGCGGCATCTATTTCGCGGTGGCCGCCGCGCTGGGTGTCCCCGAGGCCGGCGCGGTGTTCCGCAAGGTCTCCGGCCGGCTGCGCCGGGCGCGCTAAGTGCTCGCCAATGCTCGGCTCCCCACGGAGCGGGCAGGGGGGTGGTTGGAGCAGC
>NZ_SRLW01000571.1:0-2264 GCF_006518215.1 Myxococcus sp. AB025B | reverse complement strand
CACAGCCGGTCGAACGCACCCTCATCCGCAGAGGGCAAGTACCCGAATGGACCTCTTCCCACGCGACCTCCTCCTTGAACGCGGTCGCGGCAGTATGATCCTTCTCCCCCTTAACTGATCGGCATTGGACCTAAACCGAAGTTCGTGATTCTCGATCAGGCTGAAGGGCGGGCAGGCGGGAAGTGCGCGGGAAGAGGGAGCAGGGGCACTTCTCATTCGGCTCTGTGTGCGCAGAAGACCTGAGAGCGAGAAGGCCCTGCCCGAGGGCAAAGGTAGGCAGTGGCTGAAGAGGAAGCAGCGGCAGGCGCTGCTGAGGTGGGGTGAGAGGAGCGGCTGCCCGCTCACCATGCGGCAGTGCATGGCCGTGGCGGCTGTGGGGCGGGGAGCCTCATGCAACGCGGCAGCCCGGGAGTTGGGCTGTGCAACCTCCACCGTCGTCGGCGCAGTGCTCCGCTACCGGGAGGACGGACGCGGAGCGTTACGAGACAGGAGGGAGGGCAACGGCCAGCGCAAGGTAGACGAGCGATTCCGAGAGAGGCTGGCGCGGGTGTTGGTGGGAACGCCCGAGGACTGGGGCTGGTGCCGGCCCACCTGGACACGGGAGTTGCTGTGCCTGGAGCTTGAGCGCCGCGGGCTGCCCCAGGTCTCCGTGGCGACCATGGGCCGCGCGCTCACCTGGCTCGGCGCGCGGCGCAAGGCCGCCAGGCCCATCGTCAAGTGTCCCTGGCCCGCGTGGAAGCGTCGGCGCCGGCTCTACGAGTTGAAGTGCCTGCATGCACACACGCCCCCCGAAGAGCCCGTGCTCCACGTAGATGAGGTGGACATCCATCTCAACCCCAAGGTCGGACACGACTGGTGTCTTCCGGGGCAGCGTCGGGTGGTGGTGACCCCGGGCAACAACCAGAAGCGCTTCCTGGCTGGAGCGTTGAATGTCCGGACGGGAAAGCTGACGTGGGTGGAGGGCAAATCCAAGGCCAGCGACCTCTTCATCCAGTTGCTCTGGCGGCTGGCAGGGGAATACCGGCGCGCTCGTCGCATCCACCTCGTGCTGGACAATGCAGCGGTCCACACCAGTCTGAAGACTCTCAAGTTTAGCTAAGTCATGAGGGAACGCATTGGCCTACGGCAAAGCGGCGTGGGTGTATGTTCTACATGTGTTCCGATGTCGGCTTGACGTGCACTTTGCGTGTGAGTGAGGATTGTTAAGTGCCCACTCTAATTCCTAATGGATTCCTCCTTGCTATCGAAGGCATCGATGGCGCTGGGAAAACAACGCAAGCAGCAAAGCTAGCTGAGCGACTTGGTGAGGCGGGTGTCGATGTAGTCAGAACCAAGGAGCCCACTGATGGTCCTTGGGGGCGGAAACTGCGTGAGTCGGCAACGTCAGGAAGACTCTCTGCCGAAGATGAGTTGGATTATTTCATTCGAGATAGGCGAGAGCATGTTGAACAGTGTATCTCTCCTGCGATGGAAGCCGGGAAGTTAGTGATTGTTGATAGGTATTATTTCTCGACGGTGGCCTATCAAGGTGCGCGCGGGATGGATCTGCAGGAGTTGCTAAGGTTGAATGAGAGTTTTGCGCCTCCGCCAAACTTGCTGATAATTCTCCAGGTCAGCCCTCATGTCGGATTGCAGCGGATTCGACAGCGAGGGGATAAGGCTAATCATTTTGAGACGGCGGGCGCACTTGAGCGGGTTGCGAAGATATTTGCTGGGCTTGAGTTTAAAGACCTCAGAAGAATAGATGGTCTCCTTCCTCCTGAGGATATTACGGCAGGGATTTTAGAGATTCTCTATGAGGGAGTGCTCTCCACGTGTGACTCACTGAGCGGAGGCTTGGCGTCAAAGGGCAATGTGTCTAAAGTCTCTAATGGAGATGTGTGGGGTGTGTTGGGGCAGCTTGGAGTGGATGACAGAGCTAAGCAATAGTTGACGATGAGGGGGTGAGGATATGGCTGATGATGTGGCGGCGATTAAGCGCATTGGACGCATTGTTGCGGAGTATCGAGCCCGGAGTGGTCTTAGTCAGGTCCAGGTGGCAGAGAAAAACGCGGTGCTCAACCGTACGGCCATTTCGCTGCTAGAGCAGGGGAGTCGTCTCCCTTCTGCTGAGCAACTTGAGGCAATTTTTGATGTGCTAGAGCGCCGAACAGGTTAGGTCACGCCGCGCGCTGGTAGCGAGCGGCGACCTCAAGGTTTTGGACGGCGGCGAGTCGCCTGAGGTCAAAGAGGTTGCGGCGCGTGCCTCGATATCGGGCCTTCGG
>NZ_SRLW01000570.1:0-2289 GCF_006518215.1 Myxococcus sp. AB025B | reverse complement strand
CGCCACCCCGGCCCCCACGTCCGAGCTGGACGACGAGGCCCTGCTCGCGTGCGCGCGCGACGTGCTGGAGGCGGAGTCGCGCGCCATCCTCGGTGTGACAGCGCGGCTGGGCGCACCCTTCGTGCGCGCGGTGCGGCTGGTGCGCGAGTGTCAGGGACAGGTCATCGTGACGGGCATGGGGAAGGCGGGCCACATCGGCCAGAAGCTCTCCGCCACGCTCGCGTCCACGGGTGTCCGCTCGGTGTTCCTGCACCCCGCGGAGGCGGTGCACGGGGACCTGGGCCGGGTGGCGCGCGGGGACGTCATCCTGGCGCTGTCGAACAGCGGCTCCACGGAGGAGCTGGTGCGGCTGCTCCCGTCGTTCAAGCGCATGGCGACGCCGGTCATCGCGTTGACGGCGGACACGCAGAGCGCGCTGGCGCGCGGCTCGGACGTGGTGCTGGAGATTGGCCACATCGAGGAGGCGTGTCCGATGGGGCTGGTCCCCACGGCGTCCACGGCGGCGCTGCACGCGCTGGGGGACGCGCTCACGATGGCGGTGCTGCGCTCGCGGCCGTTCGGGACGGATGACTACGCGCTGTTGCACCCGGGTGGGAAGCTGGGCCGCTCGGTGCAGCGCGTGTTCGAGCTGATGCGCACGGGGCCCGCCAACCCGCTGGTGCGCGACACCGCCACGCTGTCGGAGGTGGTGGGGGTGATGACGAAGACGCCGGGCCGGCCGGGCGCGGCCTGCGTGGTGGACCGCACGGGGCGGCTGGTGGGCATCTTCACGGACGGCGACCTGCGCCGCCGCGTGGAGCAGGGGCTCACCGACTTCAAGATTCAGGTGCGCGACGTGATGGGCAAGCAGCCGCGCTGCGTGACGCCGGAGACGCTGGCGCTCTCGGCCACCGCGCAGATGCGCGAGCTGAAGGTGGACCAGCTGCCCGTGGTGGACGTCGAGGGCCGCGCCGTGGGCCTGCTCGACGTGCAGGACCTGCTCGCCGCGAAGTTCGTCTGAACAGGCTCGCACCGTGAAGGTGCGAGCCCGTGGTGCCTACCGCGACAGCTTCGCCTGGAGGCCGGCCTTGTTGTAGTCGGGCGCGTCCGAGGACAGCTTCTCCCAGAGCGCCTTGGCGCCCTTCGCGTCCCCCTTCTCGAGCAACACGTCGCCCAGCTTCTCCACCGACGCCGGGTCCGACTGCACCGCCACGCCCCACACGCGCGCGGCCATGGGCCGTCCCAGGCCCACCAGCGCCCACGCCATGCCCGCCTTCGCGCGGCCATTCTCCGGCTGGAAGGGCACCACGCGCGTGTAGTTGCCGAGCGCCTCCTGGAAGCGCCCCTTCGCCAGGTGCTCCTCACCCTCCTCCACCAGCTTCGTCAGGCCCTGCTCCAGCTCCGGCGTGCGCTCGGTGTTCTTCACCGCGTCCACCATCTCCGGCGTCAGCGGACGCGGCGCGTCCTGCGCGGGAGCGGCGGCCAGCGCCTGCGACAACCGGATGCGGCGGTCCTCGGCGCGCGCCGCGAGCAGCTTCGCGCGCCCACCCGCCTTCACCGTCTCGTCCACCAGCGCCGACATCCGCTTCGCCGTGGCCGCGCGCGCGGAGTTGGGGTTGAGGGCCTGCACCGCCTCGAAGCCCTCGTGCGCCTGCTTCAGCGCCGCCAGGTCCTCGCCCTTCGTCTCGAACAGCACCGAGGCGCGCCCGTAGAGCGCCTCCTCGTGCCGGGGCTCCACCTCCAGCACCGCGCCGTACGCCGCCAGCGCCGCCGCCGAATCTCCGCCCAGGTACAGCGCGTTGGCGCGCATGACCCCCGTCTCCAGCACGGGCTCCAGCGCCGCGCGAGCACAGGCCGCCGCGCCCGCCGCGTCACCCTTCTTCGCGCGCTCGCTCGCCACCTGCCCCATCGCATCCAGCGGCTGGCCCGGCGTGAAGCCACACTTCGCGGCCTCCGCCGTCGGCACCGGCGTCTTGCCCAGCTTCTTCTTCTGCGCCAGGAACAGGTCGCGCACCGGCTTCGCGCGCTCCTCGGCCTGCTGCAGGTACGTGTCCGCGTCCACGTTGCGGCCGTTCACGTAGTACAGCCGCCCCAGCGACGCGGCGATCTCGAACGTCTTCTCGCGCCCCTTCAACCCCTCCGTGGAGTCGAGCTGCCGCAGCAGCTCGTCCGCGGACGGAGGCGCCTTGCCCGTGCCCGACAGCGGCGGGTGCCCCGAGGGCAGCGCGTCCGGAGACGTCGGCGTCTGCCCTTCGAGCGGAGGATGCCCTTGCGGCAGCGCGCCCCCTCCACCCATGGACGGCGCGGTGG
>NZ_SRLW01000056.1:0-40789 GCF_006518215.1 Myxococcus sp. AB025B | reverse complement strand
CATCCCCGAGCGGGTGGGTGGAGAACAGCGCCATGACGCCGCCCTTGTGCAGCGGGTTGACGATGAACAGGTGCGACGTCGCCGGCGCCCTGTCGTACGGCATCATCTGCGCGCCGCGCTCCATCTTGAGCAGGGCGTCCGCGAGGGCATCGGGGTCCCCGCTCAGCTCGGCGCCGGTGGCGTCCGCGCCGTACTCGCGCGAGCGGCTGACGGCGAGCTGCAGCAGCGTGGCGGCGATGGGCGCCACCAGCAGCAGGCCCAGGTTGGCGAAGGCGCCAGCGATACCGCCGCCCTCCTCGTCATCGCTCCGGCCGAGCATGGAGCCGCCGAACCAGAAGAGCATCTGCGCCGCGTAGCTGATGATACCGGCGAGCGTGGCCGCCACCGTGCCGATGAGCGTGTCGCGGTTTCTCACGTGACCGATTTCATGGGCGAGCACGCCCTCCAGCTCGCGCTGGTCGAGGATCTCCATGATGCCGGCCGTCACCGCGACGGCGGCGTGCTTGGGGCTGCGGCCGGTGGCGAACGCGTTGGGCGCGCGCGTGGGCAGGATGTAGACCTTCGGCTTGGGCATGCCCGCGCGGGCGGACAGCCGCTCCACCATATGGTGGAGCCAGGGGGCCTGCTCGTAGGGCAGCGGCTGGGCGCCATGGATGGCCAGGGCGATCTTGTCGCTGAACCAGTACGAGCCGAAGTTCATCACCACGGCGAAGAAGCCGGCGAACATGAGTCCCTGGGCGCCGCCCAGCCGCTGGCCGATGACGAGCACCAGCGCGGTGAGGCCCGCGAGCAGCACCGTCGTCTTGAGCGCGTTGCCCAGGCGGTGCCACCCACCGCCGCCGTGCAGCGCCGGACGTCCGCCGCCGTTCCGGGAAGTTTCGTGGGTGTCGGTGAAAGCCATGTCGTCTCGTTCCTTTCCCCCGCTCAGGGGCTTCAGAAACGTAAACAGGGGCGCTGGCTCGTCAATGAAAGCCCGTGAAGAGGCCCGTGAATCCAGGGGCTTGCGGCCGCTCCGCGTCGACGGTCGGACTGTCCGTTGGCGGGCTGGCGAGCAGGCGCCTGTGTGCATGTATCGGCACCGTGAGCGCGATGCGCGACAGGCGCCGACGTTTCACTCGGGTGTCTGTTTGAAAGACGGGAGGGTGACCGCTGCGCGGCTTCGCTCGCTCCAGGACGAGAGAGCGGGGCTCCCGTGTAGGGTCGGAGACCGAACAACAACATTTGGACGTTCACGCATGTCTCGAACATGCACGACGAGTCGGCGCATCGCCCGAGTGCGCACCGCGCGCGTGCGCAGCGCGTGGGCATGCATCCTGTGCCGATGCTCTGCCGTGCAGGTGTCACGCGCCTGCGTATCGCCCAAGCACGCGTCATGTGCTGACGCATTGCCGGAGCACAATGTGCAGCCGCATCGCTCGCGCACGTGCCGATGCTCAGTCCAAGCACGTCCCCCTCGCCGACACGCAACCAGCGCACGCACGACCTGATGTAGAGGCCGACTGACCCGCGGCACGCGCGAGACGTGTCCCGCGGTGCCGCGGCCATCGTCGCGTGTGACTCAATGCACCTGCGCGCGCCACGTGGGGCGCAGCTTCACGGGAGGCGTCTCGGGCGCCGGGAGGATCCACGGCTTCGCGGCGAGCCCATCCTCCACGCGCGTCAGGTCCACGTCCGGGTCCACGAGCAGCTGCGCCGCGCGCCCGTTCAACGACACGCGCACGTCGGCGCGCACCTCGACGGGCCCCAACCCCCGCGCCTCGAAGTCGCGAGCGATGTGCCGCGCGAGCTGGAGGATGAGGTCCGGCTGCACGGACATCTCGCGCTCCTGCAGCCGCGTGAGGTAGTCGCTGGGCGGCACGTGCCACTCACGCCCGGTGGAGGGCGAGGTCACCACGAACGTCGCGCTGCCGTTCTTCTCCCGCGCCATCACCCGCCAGGAGAAGCGCATGCCCTGCTCGTGCCACAGCACGTTGCCGCCATACAGGTGCGTGCGCAGCGGCATCGCGACCTGGAGCACGCCGTACACCACGGCCACCGCGAGCCCCGCCCACGCGAGCCGCGTCACGGGCTGAACAGGGACGGGGAGGGCGGGCACGGACACTGGAGCCACAGTCCCTCGACGCCACGCGCGCACCCGCGCCGCGATGCGACGAGGCCACGACGCGTCGAAGAAGACGAGCGCCGCCGTCACCATGATGAAGGGGAACATCCCGATGGGGAACAGCACCGACGTCGCCGCGTGGAAGCCCACCACCACCACGTACGCGAAGGGCCGCAGCCTGCGCGACAGCAGGAAGGCGACGATGGTCGTGTCGAACAGGAAGCCGGCCCACGCCGCCGTGTACGCCACCCAGCGCTCATCCAGGAACGGGCCCACGAGCGGGAGGCTCGTCCGCGCGGACAGCCAGATGTTGAGCGGCTGCGCGTGCACGAGCCAGTCGGACGTGAGCTTCGCCAGCCCCGCGAACACGTAGACGACGGTGACCTGGAAGCGCAGCAGGTACGTGCACCACGCCGGCAGCGTGTCACTCCGCAGCACGGGCCTGCGCCACGCATCGAGCGAGAAGGCGCGGTGCGCGGGCACGAAGACGAGCAGCCCCAGCAACAGGCTCACCAGGTAGTAGTGGTTGAGGTAGTTGCTGACGTCGACGAGCTGCACGTACGAGAACGCGACGAACAACAGCACCGTCGTGGCCCGGTAGAACAGCCCCGCCGACAGCAGCACCCCGAGCACCGCCAGCCCCGCGAACAGCGCCTGCATCCACGGCGCGGGCAGCGCCCGCACCCAGCCGAAGCCCCAATAGGTGAAGTGGTAGCGCGGCCCCGTGAAGAGCACGTCCACCCAGCCGTAGGCCAGGAAGCGCACCGACGAGACGGTGATGAGCGCGCCAAGCGCCACGCGGAACGCCACCAGCGCCGCGATGTCCCGCGGCGCCAACAGCCAGCTCCAGAGCCGCGCGGCCCCCCGAGCCTGCTCAGTCATTGTCCCCTTCGACGGACTGCGGCAGCTCCAGGTCCAGCACCGTGACGAGCTCCGTCTTCAGCACGTCCGTGACGCCCTTGAAGGCGTCATGCAGCGCGCGCACCGACGCCTTGTCCTGCGCCAGGGCCTGGTGCAGGTCGTCCTCCTCGATGGCGGAGAGCGCGGCCTCCGCGGCCACCACGCGCTCGACCAGCTTCTGCGCCAGCGCCTCCGCGCCCGCGGCCTTCAGCACGTCGTCGAAGCCCGTGCCCTGGTAGCCCTCCTCGCAGCCCTCCGCGAGCAGCCGGAAGCCCTTCACGTTGGCGCGCAGGTTCGCCTTCGAGCGGTGCGCGAACTGGGACTCGAGGTGCTCCGGGCACGTGTCCGTGGAGCACTCGCGCATGCCCAGGGGCCGCGCCAGCTTCAGGTCCTTGCCCTCGCGCTCGAAGTAGAACATCGCGTCGCTGATGGAGTTGAGCGCCGCCTGGCTCGTGGGGAACACCGCGTTGCCGGAGCCCGCCGTCGCCAGCGTGTTGGCGAAGTTGTCCTGGTCCGCCGCCCACGCCTTCACCAGCTGCGCGGCCTTCAGGTCCACCTCGCGCGCCACCACGGCGGCGTACGCGCGCTTGCGCGAGGCCCGCTCCTCCGTGGACAGCGCCGCCCACGTCCCCTGCGCGACGATGGGCGAGGTGCCCTGGCACACCGTGTCCTCGCCCGCGTAGAACATCAGGTACTCCAGCGCGTACAGCCCGCGCCGGCTCACCAGTGACGTCGGGAAGCCCGGGGCCTCATAGCCCTTGGAGACGAGCTGCTCCTCGATGGCGCACCGGCTCACCAGCGGCCACGAGTAGATGTTGTCACGAAGCTCCGCTCCACCCGCCGCGCTGCGCGGCGCCGCCGGGCCCACCTGCATCACCTCCGCCACCTGCCACGCATCCATCGCCGCGTGGTAGGCCGCCTTCGCCTGCGCCAGGCTCGCCGCGTCCGGCTGCGCCGCCCACGCGGACACCGCCTGCGACAGCGCGGTGCTCGTCGTGTGGAACTCGCGCGCCGTGCGCTCCACGCACACTCCCGTGGCCTTCAGGAGCGCCCCCCGGGACGTGTCCGGACCACCAGGCCCCGCGTCGTCCTTGCCGCGCTCGGACTCCTTGCAGCCCCCAAGCGTCGCCAGGGCGGTGATGAGAAGCAGCGCGCGCGTGCTCCGCGCGCGAGGGGGGGAAATGGAGGGGAAAGACATGGATTCTCGCTTGTCTCGGTCGGGTTCGCGGCTCTTGCCTTGACACTCAGTGAAGCCTTGGGCTAGGAGCCGCATCCGATTTTGAGAACGATTATCGTTAGCAGGTTACGGCTTATTATCATCACCCGGGAGCGGGGCCACCATGAAGCGAAGCAGTGAGCAGCGAAAGTTCGTCGGCGTAGCATTCCTCACGGCGGCGTTGGCCGTTTTCAGCAGCGCGTGCGGTGACGACGACGAGAAGCAGCCCCAGCAGCAGACCCCGGATTCCGGCACGCCTGACGCTGGCACGCCTGACTCCGGCACGCCCGACGCGGGCCCCGGCACGGCGGTGCTCGACAGCGACATCGGCCTGATGCGCTTCAACGCGGACGGCACGGTGGACACGACGTTCGGCGCGGGCGGCACGACGCGGCTGGACCTGACCACGGTGGTGCCGGGCGGCGCGCGGGACTCCGTGTGGGGCGTGGCGGCGGATGCGACGGACCGGCTGGTGGTCTTCGGTGCTCGCCGCGGTGACGGTGACCGCGTGGACGCGGACCGCGTGGTGGTGCGCTTCACGGCCAACGGTGCGCGCGACACCACGTTCGCGACCGAGGGCGTGCACACGCTGAACATCTCCAACCTGAGCGACGGCGCGCGCAACGGCATCGTCCAGGCGGACGGGAAGATCCTCGCCTCGGGCTACACCAGCCAGCCGACGGGCGTGGGCACCCAGGCGGCCAACCGCATCGTCCTGCTGCGCCTGGACGACACGGGCAAGCCGGACAACAGCTTCGGCTGGAAGGGCGTGGTCAACGACGCGCCGTTCGGTCGGGTGAGCGAGACGAACCCCGAGTGGGGCATGGCCGAGGCGTACACGGCCGGCCAGCTGTCCGACGGCAGCTACGTCACCACGGGCTACGGCCGCAGCGCGTCCACCGGCACGGTGGACATGGTGAACTTCAAGTACAAGCCGAATGGCGAGCGCGACCTGACGTTCGGCACCGGCGGCGTCGTGCTGCTGGACCTGGTGGGCGACAACGACCGCGGCCGCAACCTGGTGGTCCTCGACGACGACCGCGTGGTGACGGTGGGCAGCGCGACGCCGGCGGCGCAGAAGATCCAGGGCCTCATCCACATCACCGACAAGAACGGCGTGCCCACCACGCAGCTCGGCACGGACGGCTACAAGCTGTACGATTTCGAGCGCCCGGAGCAGGCGTTCTTCGGCGTGGCGAAGTCGCGGGACGGCAACTGGGTGGCCGCGGCGGGCTACCGCGCGGGCGGCGACAACGATGACGACGCGGTGCTCGTCATCCTCCCGGTGGGCGCGAACCCGGGCGCGGACATCGCGATCGCCGCGCCCATCTCCGAGACGGAGAACGACCGGTTCTGGTCGGTGGCCTTCGACTCGACCAACCGCATCTACGCGGCGGGCTTCGTCACCGAGGGCGGCGACAACCGCCTGGCGGTGGCGCGCTACACGACGGCCGGCGTGCTGGACACGTCGTTCGGCACGGGCGGCGTCGTGAAGCACAACTTCTCCGTCGGCAAGACGGAGGAGGCGGTGCGCGGCATCGTGGTCCAGTCCGACGGCAAGATCGTCGTGGCGGCCACGGTCGAGAAGTAGTCACGTAGGAGTGGTCAGTCCCGGAGCCGGGGAGGTGGGTCCATGTCCGGACCCGCTCGCCCCGGCTCCTGGCGTCTGACACAGTGCCACCGCAGCACCGGGATAGAGGCGTACTTCGCAGATGGCATGGCTCAAGGACAGGTTGAGGCGGGCACGAGGCTGGGCGGCCCCGGTGCTCCTGGTGGGAATCGTCGCGGCCCCCGCGGCCGGGCACGCGCAACAGGCGTCGGGCGCGGAGGGTGCCCCCGCTCCGACGGACGCTTCCGTGGCTGCGCCCCCCGGCAGGGCGCCGGCCGCCACCGGGCAGATGTCCCCCTCGACAGGGGCGGCACCGGTCCAGCCCTCCTCCGAGCAGGGCTCCGCCGCGCCGGCCGAGGCCGCGACGCAGTCCGCCGAGCAGGGCGCCGCCGCGCCGGCTGAAGCCGCGACGCGCACCGCCGCCGAGCAGGGCGCCGTCGCTCCAGACGCGGCCCCGGCCGGAGCCCCGCCGGCGGCGGCGGGTGACGCCTCCGGCGAGGCTGCGGGAGCGCCGCTGTCCGACCCCGCGCCCGGGCTTCCGGGGGACGCCCCGACGCAGGCCTCGGGCGAGGTGCCCCCCGCGCCTCCGGACCTGACGCCCGAGCCCGGGCAGCGCAAGTTCGAGAGCGTGGTGGTGGGGACGTCGGAGACGCGCACCAGCGGCTCGGTGCATGTCCTCAAGCCGTCCCAGCTGGAGCGCTTCAAGCGCGATGACCCGAGCATGGTCCTGATGACGGTGCCGGGCGTCTACGCGCGCGGCGAGGATGGCTACGGGCTGCGGCCGAACGTGGGCCTGCGCGGCGTCAACCCGGACCGCAGCAAGAAGGTGACGCTGCTGGAGGACGGCGTGCTCTTCGGCCCGGCGCCCTACAGCGCGCCCGCGGCCTACTTCTTCCCGCTCGTCACGCGCATGCAGTCGGTGCGCGTGCTCAAGGGCCCCTCGGCCATCCAGCAGGGGCCGCAGACGGTGGCGGGCTCCGTGGAGTTCATCACCCGCGACATCCCCGCCTCGGAGTCCGCGTGGCTGGACATCGCCGGCGGCGGCTACCTGTACGGCAAGGCGCACGGCGTCTTCGGCGCGAGCACCGAGCGCGCGGGCTTCCTCCTGGAGGGGCTGCACCTGCGCAGCAACGGCTTCAAGGAGCTGGACGGCGGCGGCACCACGGGCTTTCGCCGCAACGAGTGGATGGCCAAGGGCCGCTACTGGCTGGTGCCCGACGGCGAGGTGCGCCAGAGCCTGAACCTCAAGCTGGGCTACTCCGACGAGGTCTCCAACGAGACCTATCTGGGCCTGTCCGACGAGGACTTCCGCGCCAACCCGCTGCGCCGCTATGCCTCCAGCGCGCTGGACCGGATGGAGTGGCACCGCACGCAGGTGGCCGTCAGCCACGTGCTGGAGGCGGGCTCGCTGGCCATCACCACGACGGCCTACCGCCACGACCTCACGCGCGCCTGGCGGAAGCTCAACCGCCTGGGCGGCGCCGCCATCGCCACCGTGCTCGCGGACCCGACCAGCGCGCGCAACTCCATCTACTACGGCGTGCTCACCGGTCAGCTCGACAGCTCGTCCTCGCAGGAGCTGCTCTTCATCGGCCCCAATGACCGGACCTTCGTGTCCCAGGGTGTCCAGAGCGTCGCGCGGTGGACCACCACCACGGGGCCGCTGAGCCACAACCTGGAGTTCGGCGCCCGCTTCCACTTCGACAGCATCGACCGGCTGCACACCGAGGACGCGTTCCGCATGGCCGGCGGCGAGCTGGTCGCCACCCACACCGCCACGTCCACCACCGCGAACAACAAGGACGCCACGCACGCGCTCGCGCTGCACGTGACGGACGCCATCGCCTGGGGCCCGCTCGTGCTCACGCCCGGCGTGCGCCTGGAGGTCATCCGCTCCCGCTCGTACGACCGGCTCACCGGCGAGGACACGAACGGCGCGCTCGAGGTGCTGATGCCCGGCATGGGCGCGTTCGGCGCGCTGACGCCGAACCTGGGCCTCTTCGCCGGCGCGTACCGGGGCTTCTCGCCGCCGGCGCCCGGCCAGCCGGACTCGGTGGGCGCGGAGCGGAGCATCAACTACGAGACGGGCGCGCGGTGGACCCGCCGCGGCGAGCGCCTCGAGGTGCTGGGCTTCTTCAACGACTACTCGAACCTCACCGCCATCTGCACCTTCTCCAGCGGCTGCGTGGACGACGACCTGGACCGCCAGACGGACGCGGGCCGCGCCCACATCTACGGCCTGGAGGTCTTCGCGGAGAAGGTCTTCCGTCCCGGCGGCGGCCTGACGTTCCCCGTCACCGCGTCGTACACCTTCACGCGCACGGAGCTGCTCGAGGACTTCCAGTCCGCCGACCCGCAGTTCGGCAACGTGAAGGCCGGCGACGAGCTGCCGTACGTCCCCCGGCACCAGCTCTCCGCGTCCGTCGGCGTCGAGGGTCGGCTGGGCGGCGTGGCCGTGAGCGCCCTCTACATCGACACGATGCGAGAGAAGGCGGGGCAGGGCGAGGCCCCTCCCGGGGAGCTGACGGACTCGCTGCTGACGTTCGACGTCAACGCGAACTGGAACTTCTCGCGCTGGGGGCAGCTCTACCTGAGCGCGCGCAACATCCTCGACACGGTGGAGATCGCCTCCCGCCGGCCCTACGGCGCGCGCCCCAACGCGCCGCGCACCGTCATCCTGGGCTTCAAGCTCACCCACTGAGGCCCGCTCGGGCCCCCGCCCCGGGCCGTGACTCCCGGGGCGGCGTGGGCCTAGAGGTAGAAGCGGTCCGTCACCCCGGCGGTGCGCTGGAGGATGGCGCTCCAGCCCAGCCAGAGCGGGATGCGGCTGTCGCCGGTGAGCGCCTCGCCGCCCAGCGCCCCGAGCGAGCCGGTGCAGCCCGCGAGCGTGCACAGCCCTGAGTCCGTCAGGTGCTCCAGCAGCGCGCGCAGCGTGGGCATGCCCCGGGACTCGAAGCGGTCCGCCACGTCCTCGCGGCCCGCGAAGTCCGGCTCGTCCAGCGCGTCCTTCAGGAAGCGCTCGAGCGCCCACCAGAAGAGATAGACCTCCGCGCGCCGTCCCGCCGCCGTGGCCGCCGCCGCGATGGACAGGCCCTGGTGCACGCGGTCGTAGTCTCCACTGTGAAGGAAGACGACCACCTTGGGCGAGGCGGGGGCGCTCATGCGGGCCTCATACTGTCCCGTACTGGATTTCGTCCATGGGCATGCCCTCTTGGACCGCTCGGCCCTTTGGCTTGCACCCCTCCCCCGGCGCTTGCTAGGTAACTCGGGCCTTCCGCACACCTCCGCCTTGTCGGGCACCCGGGACGGACCCACACCAAATGGTCGAGGACATCACAGCGCGGCGCAAGGACGCTCACCTCGACCTGTGCGCCACCGGTGACGTGGAGCCCGGTCAGAACAGCACCCTGCTGGACCTGGTCCACCTGGTCCACTGCGCCATGCCGGAGATGTCCGTGGAGGACGTGGACCTGTCCACGCCGTTCCTGGGCAAGCGGCTGCGCCACCCGCTGCTCGTCACCGGCATGACGGGCGGCACCGAGCGCGCGGGGGTGGTCAATCGCGACCTGGCCCTGGTGGCCGAGCGCCACGGGCTGGCCTTCGGCGTGGGGAGCCAGCGGGCCATGTCGGAGGACGCGACGCGGGCGGCCTCGTTCCAGGTGCGGCAGGTGGCGCCCACGGTGGCGCTCCTGGGCAACATCGGCCTGTACCAGGCGGTGCGGCTGGGCGTGGACGGCGTGCGGCGACTGATGGACGGCATCGGCGCGGACGGCATCGCCCTGCACCTCAACGCCGGGCAGGAGCTGACCCAGCCCGAGGGCGACCGGGACTTCCGCGGCGGCTACGCGGTGGTGGAGTCGCTGGTGAACGCCCTGGGCGAGCGGCTGCTGGTCAAGGAGACCGGGTGCGGCATCGGCCCGGAGGTGGCGCGGCGCCTGGTGGAGTTGGGGGTGCGCAACCTCGACGTGTCCGGGCTGGGCGGCACGTCCTGGGTCCGGGTGGAACAACTTCGGGCCACGGGCGTACAAGCCCAGGTGGGCGCGGAATTCAGCGCGTGGGGCATCCCCACGGCGGCGGCGGTGGCCACCGTCCGCGGGGCCGTGGGCCCGGACGTGCGGCTGGTGGGGAGCGGAGGCATCCGCACGGGGTTGGAGGTGGCGAAGGTGCTGGCGCTGGGGGCGGACGTGGCGGGCATGGCCCTGCCCTTGTTCCGGGCGCATCAGGCGGGCGGGGTGGCGGCGGCCGAGCAGGCGCTGGAGGTCATCCTGACGGGGCTGCGTCAGGCGCTCGTGCTCACCGGAAGCAGAAGCTGCACTGAGCTGAGGCAGCGGCCGCGGGTGGTGACCGGTGTATTGAAGGACTGGATGGCGGCGCTGTAGTGGGGACCGCCAACGCAGGAAGAGGGAAGACTCATCATGTCTGAGACGGTGACGTCCCGGCTATCCGGGTTCCACAAGCTGCCGATGGACGAGCGCCTCGCGACGCTCGCCCGCATGTTCCGGCTGTCGCCCGGGGACCTGGAGCAGCTCCGTGGGACCGAGGCGCTCCAGCCGGTGCTGGCCAATCAGATGATCGAGAACGCGGTGGGGACCTTCTCCCTGCCGCTGGGCCTGGGGCTCAACCTCCAGGTGAACGGGCGCGACTACCTGGTGCCCATGGCGGTGGAGGAGCCGTCCGTCGTGGCGGCCGTGTCCTTCGCGTCGAAGATCGTCCGCGAGAACGGTGGCTTCAGCGCCGAGGCGGACGAGTCGATGATGATCGGCCAGATCCAGGTGACGCGCTTCGGCGACCCGACGGAGGCCGCCGAGAAGATTCTGGCGCACAAGGAGCAGCTGCTGGCGCTGGCCAACAGCTTCCACCCGGCCATGGTGGCGCGCGGCGGCGGAGCCCGGGACGTGGAGGTGCGCATCCTCCCGGCGCCCGAGGGCCCCAGGGGCGAGCCGCTGCTCGTGGTCCACATCCTCATCGACACGCAGGAGGCGATGGGGGCCAACCTCATCAACACCGTGGCGGAGGGCGTGGCTCCGCTCGTCGAGCAGCTCACCGGCGGCAAGGTGTACCTGCGCATCCTCTCCAACCTGGCGGACCGGCGGCTGGCGCGCGCCACGTGCCGCATCCCGCTGGCGGCGTTGGCGGACTTCGAGATGCCGGGGGAGATCATCGCCGAGGGCATCGCCCAGGCCAGCCGCTTCGCGGAGGCCGACCCGTACCGCGCGGCCACGCACAACAAGGGCGTGATGAACGGCATCGACGCGGTGGCCATCGCCACGGGGCAGGACTGGCGCGCCATCGAAGCGGGCGCGCACGCCTTCGCCTGCCGCAACGGCCAGTACCGGCCGCTGTCCACCTGGTACCTGGAGGAGGGGCACCTGGTGGGCCGCATCGAGCTGCCCATGGCGCTGGGCATGGTGGGCGGCCCCATCAAGGTGCACCCCGGCGTGCAGATGGCGCTCAAGCTCTTGCGCGCCTCGGGCGTGCGCGAGCTGTCCATGGTGTTCGCGGCGGTGGGGCTGGCGCAGAACTTCGCGGCGCTCCGGGCGCTGGGCAGCATCGGCATCCAGAAGGGCCACATGGCGCTGCATGCCAGGTGCGTGGCGGTGACGGCCGGCGCGCGCGGCGACTGGGTGGAGAAGCTGGCGGACCTGTTGGTGAAGGCGGGCCACGTGAAGGTGGAGAAGGCCCGGGAGATCCTCGCCAGCCTGTCCGCCGAGGACGCCAAGGCCGCCACCACCGGTACCACCGTCTAGCGCGCCCGTGGCCACCTCGCCCCCACTGTCCACGTTCGGCGCCGGCAAGGTCATCCTGCTGGGCGAGCACAGCGTGGTGTACGGCCACCCCGCGCTCGCGGGGCCGCTGTCGCAGGGGGTGAAGGCGCGGGGCGTGCCGGCCCGGAAGTGTCAGCTGACGCTTCCCGCCACGATGAGCCGCGCCCAGCGCGCCCAGCTCACCGGCGCCTTCCTGCGCGCGGCGAGGCTGGTGGGCGAGCCTCCCGTGAAGGTGTCGTTGGACCCGGAGCTGCCCCTGTCGGCGGGGCTCGGCAGCTCCGCAGCGGTGTCCGTCGCCTGCGCGCGCATGTTGCTCTGTGCCGCGGGCCGGGAGCCCACGCCCAAGGAGGCCGGACGCCTGGCGTGGGAGATGGAGCAGGAGTTCCACGGCACGCCCTCGGGCGTGGACCACACCACCAGCGCCCAGGAGCAGCTGCTCTTGTACCGCCGCGCGCCGGGCTCCTCCGACGTGGGGCGCGGCAAGGTGGTGGACAGTCCGCGTCCCTTGCGCGTGGTGGTGGCGCTGGCCGGTGAGCGCAGCCCCACGAAGAAGACCGTCGGGGCGCTGCGCGAGCGGCAGGCGCGCTGGCCCGAGCGCTACCAGCGCCTCTTCGCGCAGATGGGGAAGCTGGCGTCGGAGGGCGCGCGGGCGGTGGAGGCCGGTGACCTGGAGGGCCTGGGCGACGCGATGAACGTCAACCAGGGCCTCTTGGCGGCGCTGGGCCTGTCCTCGCCGGCATTGGAAGAGATGGTGTACCGACTGCGGGGCCTGGGAGCGCTGGGCGCCAAGCTCACCGGAGCCGGTGGGGACGGCGGGGCCGTGGTCGGTCTGTTCCTCGAACCCGAGCCCGCGGTGGACCAGCTCACCCGGCTCGGCGTGCGCTGCTTCAGCAGCCAGCTCGCGGGTCCGCGAGCGACCTAGGTGTCCGCATGAAAGCCACTGTCCTGGCGCATCCCAACATCGCCCTGGTGAAGTACTGGGGGAAGCGGGACGACGCCCTCATCCTGCCGCACCAGTCCAGCCTGTCGCTGACGCTCTCCCCGCTGTCGGTGACGACGACGGTGGAGTTCGGCGTCCCCACGGACGCGGTGGAGCTCAACGGCCACGTCGCCAAGGGCAGCGAGCGCGAGCGGGTGCTGCGCCTGTTGGAGTCCGTGCGCGCGCAGGCCGGCGACAAGTCCCTGGGCCCTGCGAAGGTGGTCTCGCGCGGCGACTTCCCCATGGCGGCGGGCCTGGCCAGCAGCGCGGCGGGCTTCGCGGCGCTGGCGGTGGCGGGGCGCGCGGCGGCGGGCCTGCCCCGGGACACGAAGGCGGAGAGCATCCTGGCCCGGCTGGGCAGCGGCTCGGCGTGCCGCAGCGTGCAGGGCGGCTTCTGCGAGTGGCAGCGCGGTGAGCGCCCGGACGGCGACGACAGCTTCGCGGTGCAGCGCTTCGACGCCGCGCACTGGCCGGAGCTGCGCATGGTGGTGGCCATCCTGGACCGTGGCGAGAAGGACGTGAAGTCGCGCGACGGGATGAAGCAGGCGGTGGAGACCAGCCCCTACTATGCGGCCTGGGTGAAGGACGCGGAGGCGGAGGTGCCCCGCGCGCGCGAGTACATCGCCCGTCGGGACTTGCAGGCGCTGGGCGAGATGTGTGAGCGCAACGCGTGGCGGATGCATTCCACGTCGCTCGCGGCCGACCCGCCGCTCTGCTACCTGAACGCGGCCACGGTGGGGCTCATCCATCACCTGCGCGAGCACCGCAAGAAGGGCGTGCCCGTCTGGTTCACGCTGGACGCGGGCCCCAACCCGGTGCTGCTGACGGACGCGGCGAACGAGGTGGCGGCGGAGGCGCTGGCCCGCGCGTGCGGCGCGCTGGACGTGATTCGCTGCGTGCCCGGTGGTGACGCGACGCTGAAGTCGGAGCACCTCTTCTGATGGAGCGCGCGCTCTCGGCTCCGGGCAAGCTGTTCGTCTCCGGCGAGTACGCGGTGCTGTGGGGTGGGGTGGCGCGGCTGGTGGCGGTGGCGCCCCGCACGCACGCCTACGTGCGGCGGCGCGAGGACGCACGCGTGCACGTCTGCCTGGAGGAGGGGACGCTCGCCGGGAGCATGACGCCGCGCGGGGTCCGCTGGGAGCGCGACGTGCCCGCGGGCTTCTCCTTCGTGGCGCGCACGCTGGACGAGGCGCTGCGCGCGCACGGCCGGGCGAGCCAGGGCTTCGACTTCGCGGTGGCGCCCTCGGCGGTGGGGCCCAACGGCCAGAAGCTGGGCATGGGCGGCAGCGCCTGCGCCACGGTGCTGGCGTCAGAGGGCGCGCGCTGGGTGCTGGACGAGCGCTACGACGCGCTGAAGCTGGCGCTGCTGGCGCACACGCAGGGGCAGGGCGGCAAGGGCAGCGGCGGGGACGTGGCGACGAGCTTCGCGGGCGGCGTGCTGCGCTACCGGCGCTACGACGTGGCGGCGCTGGTGGAGGCGAGCAACCACGGCCGGCTGAGCGCGGCCATGACGGAGTCCGCGTCCGTCGACGTCTGGCGGCTGCCTCCGCCCCGGGTGCCCATGGCGTATGCCTTCACGGGCGAGAGCGCCTCCACGCGGGTGCTCATCGGTCAGGTGGAGGCGCGGCTGGAGGAACTGGGTCGTCAGGCCTTCGTCGCGCGCTCGGACGCGGTGGGGCAGGCGGTGGAGGACGGGCTCGCCGGCTGGGACTTCCGGGCGTTCTCCGAGGCGGTGAAGGCCCAGCACGCGCTGCTGTTGGAGCTGGGCCCGCTGGAGACGGAAGGCATGCGCCGCGTGCTGTCGCTGGCGGCGGCCTACGGTGGTGTCGGGAAGCTGTCGGGCGCGGGCGGAGGCGACGGCTGCATCCTCTTCGCGCCGGACGTGGCGGCCCGCGCCGAGCTGTGCGAGGGCCTGGAGTCCCGTGGCTTCCACACGCTGCTGCTGGAGCCGGAGCCCGGCGTCCGCGGCGAGGCGCACCTGGACGCGCGCCTGCGGGCCTGGGTGGACGCGCTCGTCTGAAGCGGGGCCCCGGTGGGCCTCTCATGCATCAGCCGACCGAGAGGCGCGGCCCCTCGTCGAGGAGCTCCTGCGTGGGCTCGTTGCTCGCGCGAGCGCGCCGGGCGTTGGGGCGCCGGGCCACCACGGGGGCGTTGCCGCCGAGCCAGTCCCACTTCTCGCCGTCCCACAGCTGCTCCCGCCAGCCCAGCTGGGAGGCGGCCTCGCGCGCCTTCTCGCCGTGGGCGATGAGCGCCCAGCCCGCGCGTGACTGCTTGCACTCACCGCTCTTGAACTTCAGCAGCCGGTGCTGGCCCTGGGCCTCGTCACGGTCCGCGTCCCACAGCGCCTGTTGCTTGCCGCCCGTCCCCTCGTAGTCGACGCCGTTCCACTCACACCAGGCGATGACGTCCTTGAGCCGGACCAGCTTCGCGCTCCGCGACAAGGAGAGTTCCGTCACGGCCGCCACGAGGAGGCCAGGGGAGATGACACGCATGGAAGAAACCCCGTTGCAGGTCAGCGATTGCAGCCAACCTACAGCGGGGGTGGTGTCGGAAGGTCCATGACGACTCCATGCCTTTGTCATGGTTCTGTCATGCCGCACGGAGTGCTTGACTCGCAGCGTTGATGACAGCGCGCGGCGTCATGGCGAGCAGGCGTCAGAACATGTGGCCGAAGGTGATGTAGACGCGCTGGCGTCCCGTCTCGGTGGAGCGCGCGTAGTCCATGCGGACCACGGCGGCGCGGCGCATGAGGCGCAGGCCTCCGCCGATGCCCGGGTGCCACTCGTGCCACTTGCCGTCGGGCACGCCCGGGTGCCACACGCGGCCCAGGTCCAGGAACATCACCGCGCCCACCTTCATGCTCTTGCCGAACACCTGGAGGTTGGCGGCGTGGTAGCGCAGCTCCGTGTTGCTGAAGGCCTTGACGTTGCCGGAGAAGCGGTTGCGCTCGATGCCGCGCACGCTGCTCATCCCGCCGATGCCCTCCGACACGTTGACGCCGCCGGTGTTGCTCCACTCGAAGAACGGCACCTCGCCGAAGAGCATGTCCAACGTCAGCCGCTGCGCCAGCGTCAGCCGTGACGACAGCTTGAGGTAGCGCCGCTCACTCAAGGTGATGCCCGCGTACTGGTAGCGGCTGCCGGTGGCCATTCCGGAGACGCGCAGGGCGAGCTCCTCCACGCCGCCCTCCAGCGGGTCCGTCTCGTCGTCGCGCGTGTCCCACAGCGCGCCCACGAGCAGCTGCCCCGTCATGCCGCCCTCGATGCCCAGCGGACGCTGCTGGTGGAGCATCGACTCGTCGTACGTGTCCACGCTGGTGTAGCGCAGCGCATAGCCCACGTAGGACTGGAGCGGATGCGTGGGACCGAAGGGCCGCCCGCGCAGCCGGAACCAGCCGCCCGGCGCGCCCTTGTCGAAGGTGTAGCGCTCGCTGTCCAGGTCGCCCCGGAAGTCGGGCGCCGAGAGGTTGCCCGCGCCGAAGAAGGGGCTCTTCAGCTCGCGCCTGTACTCCAGGCCGGCCTCCAGGCGCAGCGGGCCGATGAGCCGGGGGCCGTCGTAGCGCACGTAGTGGCTCTGCACGCCGCGGCTGCTGAAGAGCACCTGCGCGCCGATGCCGTGCGCGTACGGCGTCTTGCCGGGGCCGTACAGGTAGAAGCCACCGACGGCGCCGTAGCTGATGCCGTGGTCCGAGCTGAACGTCATCATCGGCAGGGCGATGATGTCCGAGCCGGAGTCCGCCTTCGTTTGCGGCAGCCCGGGTGCCGGACGGGAAGGCGACTTCACCGGAGCGGCGCCGAGCACGACGAGGAGGACAGCGGGAAGGAGCATGGGGACCGTGGTGACGTCTCTCTGAGTCGGAACCATCCCGACAGAAGGACGGCGCTACCTGCCCGCCTGCTTTCCAGGAGGGCTGCCTTCGACTGAAGGCGGCCGTCCCCCCGAGTGCTCATTCTGACGGGTGAGGGAGGGGAGGCGTCAACGTGAGTGGTGTGATTACTCTGGCGTCCTGGATGTGGGCCCATGGGCTCGCGCGGCGGATTGGAACGAAAGTTCCGCCCGCAGTGGCGCATCGGCGCAGGAATCTGCTGCTCATCCACCTCGACGGCGTACCCAAGGCCCTGCTGGACGAGGCGATTGTCGCCGGCAAGCTCCCGTTCGTCTCACGACTCATCCGCTCCGGCACGTTTCAATTGGATGACGCCTTCTGGGGCGCGCCCACCTCCACGCCGTACTTCCAGGCGGGGCTCCTGTACGGCCTGCGGAATCCGAACCTGCCCGCATATTCCTGGTTCGACAGGGAGCTGGGGCGACAGGTGCGGATGAGCACGCCCACGGACGCACACGTCATCGACGAGCGCCTGCGGGGCCAGGGGCGCGAGAGCCTGTTGGACGGAGGCGGCCACGGCTACTTCTCGCTGTTCCGCGCGGGCGCCCAGAACGCGCTCAGCATGAGCACGCTGGCGAGCTTCAAGCAGATGTCGCGCGCGTTCTCGTACGAGATGATGGGCCTGTCGGCGGGACGCACGCGGGGCCTCTGGGACTTCCTCGGCGCGTTCGGCATGGACACGTGGTGCTCGGCGCGCGAGGTGGCCCACTGGGTCCACGCGCTGCACGACTGGCGGCACGAGCAGTCCTTCCTCGTCAGCCGCGTGTTGTTGCAGCGGCTGGGCTGGAGCTTCGCGTACACCAAGGCGCTGGTGGACATGGTGCGCGGCGTGCCCGCCATCTACCTGGTGTTCGGCAACTACGACGAGGTGGCGCACCGCCGGGGGCCTCGCTCAACGCTGGCGCTGTCCGAGCTGTACCGCGTGGATGCGTACCTGGAGGACCTCTACGCGATGTCCCAATCGGTGGAGCGCCCCTACGACGTCATCATCCTGTCGGACCACGGCCACGTGGACGCCCTTCCGTTGGAGCAGCGCCAGGGGCGACGGCTGGAGTCGCTGCTCCTCGAGGGAGCGCCTGGCGAGCTGTCCGAGGACGTGATTCGCGGACTGCGCGACGGTCGTCCTCTTCAGGACCCGGTGCCGAGCGCGCCCTTCGCGCCCGTCATCGTCGAGTGCGGCAACTTCGCGCACGTCTATCTCTCTGGTGCGCGAGAGCCGCTGGAGGCTCGCGCGCTGCTCGCGCGACATCCGGAGGTGCTGGCGCGCGCCACGCGCAGCGAGGACCTCGGCATCGTCGCGCTGAGACGAGGTCACTCCGCGGTGGCGGTGATTCGCGGCGGCGTGTACGGCCCGGACGAGGTGGAGCGCGCGCCGCTGTCACCCGAGTTCAGCCGCCGCGCGGTGGCGGACTTCCTGCGAGGGCTGCCGGCGATGAAGACGGCGGGAGACCTGGTCGTCTTCGGAGAGGCGGTGCGCCGAGGCGGCACGGTGGGCTTCGCGTGGGAGTTCGGCTCGCACGGGGGCCTGACGCGCACGGAGGCCAACAGCCTGGTGTGCTGGCCCGCGCACGCGCCGGTGGACCTGTCCGGACTGGGGCACTGCGCCCAACTGCATGACCGGCTCGCGGAGGTCTACGTGCGGCAAGCGCCTCGCTTGAGGTGGGTGCAATGAAGAGCCCATCGCGTCGCTCGAAGGGCGCGTGGCCCAGGCCGTCCGCGCGGGGCCTGAGCCTGCCCAAGGTGCTGCTCGGCGTGGTGGGGCTGGTGCTGTCCGTCGTCCTGCTCTCCACGGCCTTCTTCCACTGGAACCCGAAGGGCCCCGGCCCACTGCTCCAGCCGCGCTTCCCGCTGGACGACTTCCTGCGGGATTTGCCCGGGCACCTGGTGTGGCTGGCCCCCTTCGTGATGCTGCAGGGCTCCATCATCCCGCTGCGCGCGGTGCAGTGGCAGAGCACCCTGCGCAAGCGCGTGCCCTTCCGCGAGCGCTACCACCTGGTGGCCATCGGCGCCTTCGTCCACAACGCGCTGCCGGGGAAGCTGGGCGACATCCTCCGCTCGTTCCTGCTGTCGCGCACCGAGCGCATTCCGTTCCTGCGCTGCCTGGGCACCGTCGCCGTCGGCAAGCTGATGGAGTTCGCCGCGCTGATGATGCTGGTGACGCTGTCGCTGCTGGGCCCCTTCGGCTCCACCCTCACGCGCTTCCAGGGGCAGCTCAAGGTGGCGGTGTCCCTGTGCGTGGGGCTCGTCGCGCTCGTGGTGCTGCTGGCCCACTGGTCGCTCCCGCTGGCGAACGCGCTGCACCGGCGCCACCGCTTCCCGAGGTTGGAGGGCTTCCTCCACCACGTCAGCGACGGGCTGGGCTCCGCGCGCTCCTTCATCGGCATGGGCAAGGTGCTCTTCTACTCGGTGGGCCCGGTGCTCGCGTCGGCGCTGGCCTATGGACTGGCGCTCCACGGCATCGGCATCTCCGGCGGCCTCTTCGCGGGCGCGGTGGTGCTGGGCGCCATCTCCCTGGGGCAGGCGCTCCCAGGCGTGCCGGCGGGCATGGGGATCTACTACTTCGTCACCAGCTGGGCGGCCCGCAGCCTGGGCGCCACCCCCGAGGACGCGGCGGCCTTCGCCACGCTCACCCACCTGGGCACGGTGTTCAGCCAGGCCGGCGTGGGCGCCGTCTCCGTCTACGTCCGGAAGATTCGAATCCGCGACCTGCGGAAGGGCGGCAGCCTGGCGCGCGAGGCCGCGCAGCACGTGGCACATGAAGCGGTGGAGCCAGCGCCGCAGTGAGCCGGGCGCGGAGCGCGGAGCCCTGAAAAGCGAAAAGGGGCCCCGGCTTGAAACCGGGACCCCTTATCGACTTTGTGCCCAGGAGAGGACTCGAACCTCCATGCCCTTGCAGGCGCTAGACCCTGAATCTAGTGTGTCTACCAATTCCACCACCTGGGCAGGTGGCTTCACCGCCTCGGCGCCGTGGCGTCGCTGCGATGGGGCGGACATATAGGTGTCCTGCCCCGGCTCGTCAAGAACTACGTAACAACCTCACTTCTTCAGCGGCCATTTCCCCTCGGCCTCCAGGGCCCGGCGGATGACCGGGTTCTCGTCCATGAAGGCCGTGAGGGACTCCTCGGTGATTTCGACCACCACGTCCTCCTGGCTGACCTCCGTCTGGCAGCTCAACCGGGAGTACGGACGCACGTCGAACCCCATGTCCAACCGGTCCGCCTCCGCGTCCGATTGCTCGCTGAGCGAGTCCAGGCCCTTGCGGACCCAGATGTGACAGGTGGAGCAGCCGCAGACCCCGCCACAGCTGTGGCCCACCTGGGCCCCCGACTGTTCGGCGGCGTCCAAGAGGATGGTCCCGGGGGGGACGTCCACGCTGACCTCGGCCAGCGGGCTCTTGAAGGTGACCTTGGGCACGTCAGTACTCCTCCACCGAGTGGCCAGCCACGACCTGGGTGATGGCCTTGTTCATCACCCGCTCGATGAAGGGCCGGGATGTCTCGTCCAGGGCGTGCACGGCCTCCTTGAGCTTCAGGTAGTCGTTGCCCTGGGCCACCTCTCGCACGTGGGCGATGGCCGCGTCGATGGTGGCCTTCTCGCCGTCCTGGAGCAGCGAGGCGTGCTCGCCCAACTGGCGGTCCGCCTCGGCCAGCACGCGCTCGGCGTCCACGCGCTGCTCGCGCAGCTGCCGGGCCTGGATGTCGTCCTCGGCGTACTCGATGGAGTCGAGCAGCATCCGCTCGATTTCATCCTCGGTGAGGCCGTGGCTCGGCTTGACGGTGATGGACTGGGTGGCGCCCGTGCTCTGCTCCTTCGCGGAGACGGAGAGGATGCCGTCGGCGTCCACCTGGAAGCGCACCTCCACGCGCGCCATGCCGGCGGCGAGCGGGGGGATGCCGGAGAGCGTGAAGCGCGCGAGGCTGCGGTTGTCCTCCACCAGCTCCCGCTCGCCCTGCACCACGTGCACGTCCAGGCCCGTCTGTGCGTCCTTGAACGTGGTGAACACCTGCGCCGCCGCGGTGGGGATGGTGGAGTTGCGCAGGATGAGCTTCTCCGTGATTCCGCCCATCGTCTCGAGCCCGAGCGACAGCGGAATCACGTCCAAGAGCAGCACCTCGTCCTGGCGGTCCGCGTTGGTGAGCAGGTCCGCCTGCACCGCGGCGCCCAGCGCCACCACCTGGTCCGGGTCGATGTCGCCCAAGGGCTCGCGGCCGAACATCTCCGCCACGAACCGGCGCACCGCCGGCACGCGGGTGGAGCCGCCCACCAGGATGACGCCGTCCAGCTCGCCCGCCGCCACGCCCGCGTCCTTCAGGGCCCGGCGGCACACGATGCCCGTCTTCGCCACCAGGGGCTGAATCCACGCGTCGAAGTCCGCGCGCTTCACCGCGTGCGTCCGGCCCTCCACCGTGACGGTGGCCTCGGCAGCGTCGGTGAGGGCCTCCTTGGCCTTGCGCGAGGACGCGAGCGCCTCGGCGACCAGGGCAGGGGAGGGCTCGGTGATTCCGAGCGCCTCGAACACCTTCGTGGCGATGGCCCGGTCGAAGTCGTCGCCGCCCAGGGCCGAGTCGCCGCCGGTGGACTTCACCTCGAAGACGCCGTCCACCAGCTTGAGGATGGAGATGTCGAAGGTGCCGCCGCCCAGGTCGTAGACGGCGAAGGTGCCCTGGCTGCCCTTGTCCAGACCGTACGCGAGCGCGGCGGCGGTGGGCTCGTTGAGCAGGCGCAGCACCTCCAGGCCCGCGAGCCTGCCCGCGTCCTTGGTGGCCTGGCGCTGGGCGTCGTCGAAGTACGCCGGCACGGTGATGACGGCCTGCTCCACCTTGCTGGAGAACTGCGCCTCGGCGCGGCGCTTCAGCGCACGCAGGATTTCGCCGGAGACCTCGATGGGCGTCACCGGGTTGCCGCCCGACACGTCGAAGCGGACCACCTTGGCGCCGGGGGCGAACTTGTAGTGACCCAGCTTGCGCGTCTCGGCGTCCTCGGGGCCTCGGCCCATGAAGCGCTTCACCGACGCGATGGTGTCCGTGGGGTGCGAGGCCGCGAGCGCGCGCGCCCGGACGCCCACCACCACGCCGCCGTCCTGGCCGTAGTGCACCACGGAGGGGAGCAGCAGCGAGTCCCCCTCGTCCACCGGGACGCAGCGGGGCTTGCCCTGCGTCACCGCCGCCACCAGCGAGTGGGTGGTGCCCAGGTCGATGCCCACCGCCTGGCCCTTGGGCTTGAGCGGATCATGGATCTGCAGGTAGCCGTTCTTGCTCACGACAGACTCTCCTCCTCGAACGCTTCCACCTGCTCGAGAAAGCGCGTGAAGTAGCGCACCCGACCCAGGGCATGCGACGCCTTTCTCACCGGGGCCTGCGGGTCACCGTCACCCTCCAGGGCGCGCAGGGCACCGGCCGCCTCGTCGAGCGCCGCCTTGCGCCGCCCCTCCACCTGGGTGCCCATGGCCTGCACCCGCGCCAGGTCCTTCTTCTCCATCGCGGCGTCGAGCGCCTCGCGCAGCTCCATGACCTCTTCCAGGAACTCCAGGGGCATGTCCTTCTGCGCGCCCGCGTCCTCGCGGTCCAGGTCCACGCCGTGGAGCTTGAGCAGGTAGAAGGCGCGGCGCACCGGGTCCTTGAGCGCCTTGAAGGCCTCGTTGAGGGCGGTGGTGCCCTCCAGGGCCTTGAGGCGCTCGCGCGCGTCGGCCTGGGCCACGCGGTCCGGATGCAACTGGAGCGACAGCTCGCGGTACTGCTTCTCCAGCGCCGGCACGTCCACGTCATAGGCGCGCGGCAGCCCGAAGACGTCGAAGTGGGTCCTCACTCGGTGTGCTCCATGCGGTTGGGCGGCGGATAAACGAAAGGGGCCCGGCGGCTGGCCGGACCCCGCGTGACTGAAGGTCCCCCGCGCGAGGCGAGGGACGAGGGCTGTCGCCACGTCAGACGGAGAAGCTCTCTCCGCAGCCGCACGCGGCCTTGATGTTGGGGTTGTTGAGCTTGAAGCCGGAGGCCATGAGCGTCTGCTCGAACACCAGCTCCGTGCCGATGAGGTACAGGTAGCTCTTCGGGTCCACGAAGACGCGCACGCCGTCCTTCTCGAAGATCTTGTCGCGCTCGCGGGCCTTCTCGGACCACTCCATGGAGTACTGGAGGCCCGAGCACCCGCCGCCCTTCACGGCCAGCCGCAGGCCGGCCTCGGGCGTCTGGCGCTGCTCCAGGAGCTCCTTGAGCCGCGCCACGGCGCTGTCCGCCACGACGATGCCCTTGGGGGCGGCCTTGGCCACGGGCGCCGCGTTGGCCACCGGGCCGGGCGTCATCTGCTGGGTCGCCTGTTCGCTCATGGGTTCACCTCCTGGAGTCATGTCGAGAGCACCGTGCTCCCAGGACTCAAGATGCCTGGGCCTTGCGCGCGGCGCGCTTCTTCTTGAAGTCCTCGATGGCCGCCTTGATGGCGTCCTCGGCGAGGACCGAGCAGTGGATCTTCACCGGCGGCAGCGCGAGCTCCCGGGCCACGTCCTTGTTGGAGATGGTCATCGCCTGGTCCACCGTCTTGCCCTTCACCCACTCGGTGACGAGCGACGAGGACGCGATGGCGGAGCCACAGCCGAAGGTCTTGAACCGCGCGTCCTCGATGAGGCCGTCGTCCGAGATCTTCAGCTGCAGGCGCATCACGTCGCCGCACGCGGGCGCGCCGACCAGACCCGTGCCGACGTTCGGGTCTTCCTTGTCCATCGTCCCGACGTTGCGGGGGTTCTCGTAGTGGTCGATGACCTTGTCGCTGTAAGCCATGCCAACTCCTTCAACCGATGCTTCGCACCAAAGGTTCCGGCGAGCAATGCCCACCGTCCGGGGAGCCATGCGCCCCGCTGATTGCTCGGGAAGGCGCGCTAATGCGCCGTCCACTCGATGCTCTTGAGGTCGATGCCTTCCTTGGCCATCTCGTACAGCGGGCTCATGTCGCGCAGCTTGCGCACCTTGTCCACGACGAGCTGGACGACGTAGTCGACCTCCTCCTCCGTGGTGAAGCGCCCCAGGCCGAAGCGGATGGAGCTGTGCGCCAGCTCCTCGTCCACGCCCAGCGCGCGCAGCACGTACGAGGGCTCCAGCGAGGCGGACGTGCACGCGGAGCCGGACGACACCGCCACGTCCTTGATGCCCATCATCAGGGACTCGCCCTCGGCGTGGGCGAAGGAGATGTTGAGGTTGCCCGGCAGGCGGTGCTCCAGCGAGCCGTTGATGATGGTCATGTCCAGCGCGTCCGTGAGGCCCTTGCGCAGCTTCTCGCGCAGCCGGAGGATCCGCGCGGACTCCTCGGCCAGCTCCTCGCGCGCCAGCTGCGCCGCGTGGCCGAAGCCGACGATGGCCGACACGTTGAGCGTGCCCGAGCGCATGCCGCGCTCATGGCCGCCGCCGTCGATGATGGGGGCGATGCGCACGCGCGGCTTGCGGCGCACGTACAGCGCGCCGATGCCCTTGGGGCCGTACATCTTGTGCGAGGTGATGGAGGCCAGGTCCACCTTCATGGCCTCGACATCGAAGGGCACCTTGCCGATGCCCTGCACCGCGTCGCAGTGGAAGAGGATGCCCTTCTTGCGGCACAGCGCGCCAATCTCCGCGATGGGCTGCACCACGCCAATCTCGTTGTTGGCGAACATGATGGAGACCAGCACCGTGCGAGGCGTCATCGCCTCCTCGAGCTTCTCCAGGTTCACCCGGCCGTCCTGCTCCACGTCCAGGTACGTCACGCGCGCGCCGCCGGTGGGCAGCTCCGCCCACTTCTTGTACGTCGCGTCGTTCTCCAGATCATGCTTCGCGGAGAGCTCCGGTACTTCCTCGGGCGACACGTCGCGCTCGGCGAGCTGCGACAGGCGCAAGAGCTTCAGCTCGTCCAGGCGCTCCTGGCGCACGCGCTCCAGGCGCTTGCAGGTGTCCAGGATGGCCTTGTGCTCGGTCTTCAGGGTGATGATGTGGTCACCCTTCGACTTGTAGTACTCGATGACCCCCTTGATGGCCAGGTTGTCGGACTCGGTGGCGCCGGAGGTGAAGACGATCTCCTGCTCCGTCGCGCCGATGAGCTCCGCCACCTGCTGCCGGGCCTTCTTCACCGCCGCCTCGGCCTTCCAGCCGAACACGTGGTTGCGGCTGGACGCGTTGCCGAAGTCCTCGCGCAGATAGGGGAGCATCACGTCCAGCACGCGCGGGTCCAGCGGCGTGGTGGCGTGGTTGTCCATGTAGATCGGCAGCTTCACCATTGCGTCCCACACCTTCCTGAAGGGGCTTGCGACTGCCCCCGCACCCCGGCGCCACCCAGGGGGCGCGCTGCGGCGGGCATACACCGTCACACATGAATGTGGACCGGACTGGTCAATTATAAAATCGGGTGCCCTCGGGTCAAGCGAACATAAGGCGTACGGGAGACCCGCTGGGACTGGCCGGAAGGAGGGGCTGTCGGCGTCGGAACGGCTGCGCCGGGGTGGATCAACCCGGGTGGGCCGTCCTGGCGCGGGGTGGTCCGGAATGGGGCGAGTCGAGGGCCTCTTCGCGCGCAAGCGGCTGATTTCCCGAGGGGCGTGGGGCTGGCCGGGGGGCTGCAACCGGGGCGCGTCGCCAGGAGGCAGGCATGAGCGCGAACGCGAAGCGGGTGAAGGAGTCGTCGGAGTCCACGGAGCAGGGCCGTGCACAGCTCGTCCGGATGGAGGGTGGCGGTGGGGGGATGGATAAGAACCGTTACTCGGACGGCTGGCGCGCGGGGAAGCCCGCGGAGGACCCGGAGAAGATGAAGCGCTGGGGCCTCATCACCGCCCGGCCGAGCGAGTTCCTGGTCCACATGCGCCGCGGCCGCGTGCGCGACATCAGCGGCCAGGGGGCCAGCTGCTTCAAGCTGCCGGGTGACTCGGTGGCCATCGTCCCCACCAGCATCCAGCGGCTGCAGTTCACCGCGGACCAGGTGACGAGCGAGAAGGTGGGCGTGCAGGTGACGGGCCTGGCGGTGTACCGCATCGCGGATCCGCTGGTGGCCTTCCGCATGCTGAACTTCTCCTTCCCGGAGCGGGCGCAGGAGAAGCTGGCGGAGCTCTTGCGAGAGATGTTCGTGGGCGCCGCGCGCAGGCTGGTGGCCAACCTCTCCGTGGAGGAGTGCCTGTCCCGGCGCAAGGAGGGCATCGCCGCGGAGCTGATGCGCGAAATCGCACCGGTGCTGTCGGGGCAGGGGCGCCTGGAGGACTCGACGGACGCGGGCTGGGGCGTGCTGCTGGACACGATTGAGATCCAGGACGTGCGCGTCCTGTCGTCCACCGTCTTCGAGAACATGCAGGCGCGCTTCCGCCGCGAGCAGGAGCGCCAGGCCCGCGAGGCAGAGCTGGCCAAGGAGCGCTTCGTCCACCGCGAGGAGACGGAGGCCGAGCGGCAGCTGAGCCTCCAGAAGCTCGAGGCCGAGGACGAGGTGCGCCAGCGCCGGCAGACCGCGGACGAGCAGTCGCGGCTGGAGACGCTGGCCGTCGAGGCGCGCGTGGCCGAGGCGAAGCTCGCCCAGGAGCGCACGCTCAAGCAGGAGCAGGCCACGGTGGAGCGCGAGGTGGCGCTCACCAAGCTCGCCGCCGAGCAGGACGTGCGTCAGAAGAAGCAGGTGGCCGACGAGCAGGCCAAGCTGGAGGCGCTCACCGCCGAGGCGCGGCTGGCCGAGGCGAAGATCGTCTCCGAGCGGCAGCTGGCGACGAGCCGCGCGCAGGTGGAGATGGAGAAGCTGTCGCGCGAGCAGGAGCTGGAGGGGGCCCGCGCGCGCATCGCCCTGGAGAAGCTCAAGCGCGAGCAGGACGCGGACGTGGGCCGCGCGAAGCTGGAGCTGGAGAAGCAGAAGCTGTTGCAGGAGGCCGAGGCCGCCCAGGCGCGCTTCGAGCTGGTGCGGCTGCAGCGCGAGCAGGAGACCGAGAGCGCCAAGGCGGCCATCGAGCTGGAGCGGCTGCGCCGTGAGCAGGAGCAGCAGAACGCGCTGGCGCAGATGGAGCTGGAGCGGCTGCGCCGGGAGCAGGAGCAGGCGGCGGCCCGGCACGAGGGGCAGCTGGCCGAGCAGCTCCAGGAGGTCGAGAAGCTCAAGGCGCAGCTGCAGGTGGTGCAGTCGCGGCGCGGCATCGCGGAGGCGGAGGTGGCCATCGCGGAGCTGGAGGTGCGGCGGGAGAACGCGCGGCAAGAGCTGGAGCTGTCGCGGGCCCGGGCCTTGCGGGACATCGAGAACACCATCAGCCCGGAGGTCATCCAGATGACGCTGGCGCAGCAGCTCCCCCAGGTGGCGGCCGCGTTCCAGCAGAAGATGGGCGAGGTCCACGTCACGGCGGTGGATGGGGCGAACCCCTTTGGCTACATCGCCGCCGCGGTGGAGGGCGTCATGGGGCTGGCGCGGTCCGCGGGCCTGAAGGTGCCCGCCTCCTCGCTTGCCCCCACGGCGCAGTAGCCCCCGGGCCGGGGCCTGCGTATACAAAGCGGGCCTTTTGCTGGGGACGACGGAAGAGAGCGCGCATGGATGCCAAGAAGCTCGGGTGGATGGCCGTACTGGCCGGCGTGGCGGTGGTGGTGGTGCCGTGGCTGTTGCCCACCGGCCCCAGCACGGAGCTGGACGCGGCGCGTTTCCTGGAGTCGGGCAGCCTCTTCCTCGGCGCGGCCATCGTCTTCGGCGGCGGGTTGCTCACCGCGCTGACGCCCTGCGTCTACCCGCTCATCCCCATCACGGTCTCCGTCTTCGGGGCCCGCAAGGCGGAGAGCCGGGGCAAGGCGATGCTGCTCACCACGTCCTACATCGTGGGCATGGGCGTGGTGTTCAGCGGGCTGGGCATCCTGGCGGCGAAGACGGGCCAGGCGTTCGGCTCGATGTTGGGGCACCCCGCGGTGGTGACGGGGCTGGCGGTGTTCCTGCTGTTGCTCGCCTCGTCGATGTTCGGCGCGTTCGAGCTGGCGCTGCCGTCGGGGCTGCAGACGCGGCTGAACTCGGTGGGCGGCGCGGGCGTGGCGGGCGCGTTCCTGATGGGCAGCGTGTCGGGCTTCCTGGCGGCGCCGTGCACGGGGCCGGTGCTCACGGGGCTGCTCGCCTTCGTGGCGAAGACGGCGAACGTGACGCTGGGCGCGTCGCTGCTGTTCATCTACGCCTTGGGCATCGGTGTGCCGTTCTTCATCCTCGGGGTGTCCACGGTGCGGCTGCCCAAGAGCGGCGTGTGGATGGAGTGGGTGAAGAGTGTGCTGGGCATCATGCTTGTCGCGCTGGCGTTCAGCTACCTGAAGGACGCGTCGCCGTGGGCGCGTGACGTGGTGAAGTCGGCGGGCGCGGAGCTGGGGCGTCTGCCGGGCGCGGCGCTGGCGGGGGGGCTCGCGGTGGTGGGCGTGCTCCTGGGCGCGGTGCATCGCTCGTTCAAGGAAGGCGCGCGCGACTTCTCGTTCAAGGCGTTCGGTGTGGCGCTGGTGGTGGCGGCGCTGATGGTGCGAGGCGGCGCGCTGGACGCGGGCCCGGTGGGTGAGCTGTGGGTGCGCCTGGGCATGGCCGAGCGTCCGCGTGCGCCGACGTGGGCATGGGACCACGTGATGCCCGCGAAGAAGGCGACCTTCTCCCGCGAGGCGTTCGACCAGGTGCTGGCCCAGGCGAAGGCGGAGGGGCGGCCGGTGCTCATCGACTTCTTCGCGGACTGGTGCGCGGCCTGCAAGGAGCTGGACCGTGAGACGTACCCGGCGCCGCAGGTCATCTCGCAGTCGTCCGAGGGGCAGTTCCTCACCATCAAGATCGACGCGACGAACAGCGACGACGCGCTCGACGCGCTGATGGAGCGCTTCGGCGTGGAGGGCCTGCCCACGGTGGCCTTCGTGTCGCAGACGGGCACGGAGCTCAAGCGCCCGCGCGTCACCGGCTTCCTGGAGCCCGTGCCGTTCGCCGAGCAGATGCGCAAGGCGCGCTGCATCGAGGGCGCCTCCTGCTGAGCCGGGTGCGTCGCGAGGCGGTTGGCTGACGTGCAGTGCTCGACGCCTCGGTGGAAGTGTCTCGCGACGGTGCAGGTCTGTCCGCGGGCGCGAGGTGTCGCAATCAGCCTGCTCGCAGCGAGGCTCGCCTTGAGTGTGCTCCTGGCTCGGAGCGCCCTGGCGCGACACTCAGTCCTCGTCACACGAAGGCGCGGGGCCTCGGCCGCGGCTCGCGAGCACGCGGTCGATCATCTTCTCGTGCAGGTCGTAGAGCGGGCGGGAAGTGTCCTCGCCCTCCAGGTACGTGAGCGCGCCGGCGATGGCCTCAATCGTCGACATGCCGTCCGGATGCGGAGGCCTGCGCAGCCGGCGTGAATCCACCGGCGGTGGAGGCAGCTTCAGTCCGGGCAGCCTGCGCAACCCCGGCAGCCGCTGCACCATGCGGCGCGCCTGTCCCCAGCTGCCATCCAGGACGATGAGCCGCCGGGGCTTCTCGGCCTCCGGCGCGGCCGTCTGCTGCGCGTCCGGGAAGAGCAACCACGTGGAGCCGTCGTCCTCCAGCACCGACGCATCGAAGCGCTGACCCGGCGAGCCATACGAGACGATGTGACAGCGCGGCAGCGCGAGCGCCGCCATGCGCGCGGTGTTCGTCGACTTCAGCGTCTCCTTGTGGTGCCGGATGACGAGCAGCTCCGTGCGCGTGGGGATGCTCGGGAGCTCGGCGCACAGGCACAGCGGGGAAGGCAGGAAGCAGCGCGGACAGCGGCCCGCGAGGTCCTCCGGAGTTCGAGACCTCATTTCCCCTGACGGTAGCGCTCCATCAGGACGCGCGCCTCACGAAGCTTCTCCTCCACGAAGCGGTCATCCGCGTCCGGCTCGTAGTCCGCGTCCGGCACGTCGAGCTGGAAGATGGCGGAGAGCAGGATGGGCGCGACCTCCAGCCACTCGGCCGTGCGGTTGAGCGCGGCCTGCCGACGGCCCGCGAAGGTCTCCGGTCCATCCTCGGGTCCGCAGCGACAGATGCGCGCCGAGTCTCCGGAGACGTCCACGTAGAGCCCCAGCACCTCGGCGTCGACCTCGGCCGCCAGCGCGCACGTGGCCTCGCTGACGTACGCGGCCATGGCCTGCGCCGCCGAGCGCTCCGTGAGCGAGCGCACCAGGTACACCTGCCACCCGGCCTCCGACAGCGCCCCGGACTCCTGGATGGGCGTCAGCTCCGCGGGCGGGGCCTGGATGCGCGACAGCAGCCGTCGCACGGGCGCCTCCAGCCGCTCCAGCCTCGCGCTCGACGCGGGGCAGAAGAAGAGGACGCGGTACTCACGACTGTCTGCTGCGGTTTCCATGGGCATACGGCGTCGCAAGCACGGCGCTGCGGGGAGGAGCTGCGTTGGCCCAAGAGGACCAAAGGATTCCCCGACCTTGCAAGTGGGGAGTTGGGTGGAGATTTCAAGACGTGGCGGACGGGAGGGCCATGCTTGACGCGGGCGCCCGACGCTCGGAGGCGACCCAGACCCCCGCGGCCAGCACCAGGAGTCCCCCCGCCACGCCCACGGGTGTGAGCGCCTCGGAGAAGACGGCCCAGCCCACCAGGGAGGCCGTGAGCGGCTCCAGGTACGTCAACGCCCCGGCCGCCGCCGTGGGCACCCGGCTCAGCCCCGCATTGAAGAGGCACGTCCCCGCGAGGCCGCACACCGCGCCCCCGGCGAGCACCTGGAGGGTGGCGGAGTCCAGCGCCGTCGGCAGCGCGTCCGTCCCGGCGATGAGCAGCAGCACCCCGGCGGACACCGGCGCGTGCAGCGAGGCCACCGCCAGCGGCGAGTAGGCCCGCGTCGCCGCCTTCGTCCCCAGGACGATGGCCGCGAAGAACAGGGCGCTGCCCGCGCCGAGCGCCGCCGTCATCCCCGTTCCTCCCTCTGCGTCGGGCCGGCCGATGAGCATCACCAGCCCCGCCAGCGTCACCGGCGCCGCCACCAGGGCCCGCACGGAGCGCTTCTCCCCCAGCATCCAGGGCGCGGCGAGTGCGAGCAGCAGGGGCGCGAGATAGTGCGTGAGCACGGCCACCGACACGGGGCCGCGCTTCATGGCGGCGAAGAACAGGCTGATGTTGGCCGCGTCCGCCAGGGCCACGACGAGCAGGGCCACGGTGGCGCGCCGGTCATGGAACGGGGCGCCGCGCAGCAGCAGGGGCACTGGCAGCGACATGGCGACCAGCGCGAGGAACGCGTTCTGCGCCCAGGACAGGCCCGCGGGCCGGAGGAAGAGGGACCAGCACCCCCAGAGGGTGGCCCCCGCCGCGACCATCGCGAAATGCCGCACTGCTCGTGACTCCTGGTGACGTCGGTGCGCCTCGAGGCGCCGACGGGGCGCACACTAGGAACATCTGCCACACTCCGTCCATGGGGCCCCTGTTCGCCTACAGCCTGGTGCCGGTCCTGTCGGTGTCGCTCCTCTTGTGTTTCACGGCCGCGCTGCGAGGCCGCGACGCCGCGGGGCTGACGCTGTACTGCCTCGCCACCGCGTTCTGGAGCGGCTCGCTGCTGCTGCTGTGCGTGCCCCAGGCCGCGTGGCTCGGTGAGCGCTTCGCCGCCAGTGGCGCCTTCACCGCCGCCGCCTTCTTCCACACCGCGCAGGACGTCTCGCGCCAGCGCTCCCCCCGGCTGGTGGTGCTCGCGTACGCCGTGGCCACCGTCGTCACGCTGGTGGGGGCGCTCTTCCCGGACGCGCTTTACGGCCCCCTGGCGATGAGGCGCGGGCCGCTGTTCTGGCCCACCATGGCGCTGTCGGTCTCCGCGGCGGGCGTGCCCCTGGTGCTCCTGGCGCGCTCGTACCGCAAGCAGACGCCCGAGCGTCGGCCGCTCCTGCGCAGCCTGGGCATCGTCGGCGCGCTCGCGTACTCGGGCGGGCTGGCCACGGCGCTGCTGCTGTCCGCCGGCTACGCGCTGCCCTTCGGCATGTACCTGGTGCTGGCCTCGCTCTTGGTGCTCGTGCACGTCATCAACGCGCACCAGCCGCCGTCCGAGCGCAGGCTCCTGGAGCGCAGCCTCGTCTACTCGGCGATGGCGGCGGTGCTGTCCGCGGGCTTCCTCTTCGGCGTGCTGACGCTGATGGCGGGCAGCGGCCAGCCCTTCCTCGCGGAGTACCGCGCGGGCGCCTTCTTCCTGCTCGCCCTGGCGGCGCTCGCCTTCGAGCCCCTGCGCCAGGGGCTCCAGGAGTGGCTGGGACGCCGGCTGCTGCGAGGGCGCGCCACGGGCACGGAGCTGGTGGCGGCGCTGGCGGAGCAGGAGACCCGCGCGGACCAGGCCGCGCGCCTGGCGGAGCTGGGGCAGTTCTCCTCGGCCGTGGCCCACGAGGTGCGAAACCCGCTGGGCGTGCTCGCCGCGCAGCTGAAGCTGCTGGAGCGCCAGGGCGCGGACGCGGACACCCTGGCCGGCATGCGCGAGCAGATTTCCCGCGCGGGTCACTTCGTCGACGAGCTGCTGCGCTATGGCCGGCCCCGCCCGCTGGAGCTGCGTCGGGTGGATGTCCATGCCACCGTGGCGCTGGCGTACTCCACCGCGCGACAGGGATTGGGCGCCCTGGCGCCGGATGTCTCCTTTGACCTGGAGGAAGGCGAGCCCCTGGCCGTCGAGGCGGACCAATCCCAGCTCTCCCAGGTGTTTGTCATTGTCCTGGAGAATGCCTTGCTCGCGCTGGGGGAGGTCGCGCGGCCCCGCCTGCGGGTCCGCCTGTCTCAAACCGACACGATGCTCCAGGTCCTCGTGGAGGACAGCGGTCCGGGCATCCCACCGGAGCTGTTGCCCCGGCTGTTCCAGCCCTTCGTCACGGGGCGGCGGCGCGAGGGTCCTCGTCCGGGGACAGGGCTGGGATTGGCCATCGCCCGAGGCATCCTGGAGCGCCACGGAGGCACCGTGCGGGCCAGCCGCTCCGAGTCGCTGGGGGGCGCATGTTTCACCCTCACGTTGCCGCTGAAGCAGCCCGCACCGCTCTCCGCCGCTGCGTCATGACACCCCGCGGGGCCGTGTCGTGTTGTCATCACAACACCCCACCTTGGACGTTCCCTCCTCATCCCAGGGGTGGCGTGTTTGTAAGAATAAGGGGGTGTCGGCAATAAAGCAGACCTGACGCGTTCTCTGGTCAAGGAGGAGGGGCAATGCGCTCGAGGCCGCGATTGAGGGTGGTGGAGCCTCCGTCAGGGGAGCCAGGCTCGGACTTCGAGGCCTTCGCCCGTCAGTATCAGCCGCTGTTGTTTGCCATTCTTCGCAAGTACTGTGTCGGGATTGAACACGAAGTGGAGGACTTGGTGCACGATGTATTGCTTCGTGCGCTCCTCCGGTGGGAGCACCTACAGCGATGGGACTCCTTCAAGCAGCGCTCGTGGCTGGGGCGGGTGGCGGAGAACTGTTTCCTGGACCGGTGTCGGCGTCGCCGCAGTGAGTCGGACCGGCTGCGGGGGCTGCTCGAGCTGTCGGTGGACGCGGAGGAGCACGACGGGCTGGAGCAGGACGAGCTCTGGGGCTACGTCGGCGTGGAGGACTTGCGGTGGGCGCTGAGCTTCCTGAGCCCCACGCTGCGTCGGACGTTCGAGCTGTATCTCCAAGGGTGGTCCTACTCGCGAATCGCCCGGGAGACGGGCGTGGCGCCGGGCACGGTGGGGGCGCGGCTGCACCACGCGCGGCTGGAGCTGCGCGAGGTCCTGAGGGAGACGGCTGAGCGGCGTCGGCGGGAGCGGAGGCAATGACGGTTGATTGCAAGGACTTGCAGCGCTTCCTCGATGGACAGATGCAGGCTCGGGAGCAGGGGAGGTTCCGACAGCATCTGGGGGGCTGCGGCGCGTGCGAGGCGCGCTTCCGGGAGTCGATGCAGCTCGAATTGCTCGCGCACCTCGCGCAGGCGCAGGAGGTGTGCTCGTCGGACGCGCCCGCGCCATCGGCGACCGCGGAGCGGCGGGCTCGGCGGACATGGCTCCGGGGACTGCGCGGGCTCGAGGTGTTGGTGGCGGGCGTCGCGGTGTGGATGCTCCTGCCCTTCTCCCTCCCGTGGGGGAGGGAGCAGCGCGCCTGGCTGTCCGCGGAAGGCCCGCGCGTGCTGGAGGGGCGGGTGACGTATCGGGCGGTGGATGCCCACCATCGGCCGTATGTGCCGGACCGGGGGGCTGACGCGGCGCAATCGCCGGTGCCCTCGCTGCCGCTGCAGGACTTGTGGCGGATGGAGGCGCGCGGAGATCTCCACGGCGTCGCCACGGCGTATCTGCTCCATGGCGCGCCCCGACAGGCACAGGCCTTCTTGAAGCGCATGTCCGCCTCGGCGGACCGGGATTGCGACCTGGCCCTGCTGGCCCTGGAGCAGGCGCGACAGGAGGGCTCGCTCGACACGCGCCCGGCGCGGCTGGAGGAAGCGCTGGAGCTGCTCTCGGGGGTCCTGCGCCAGTGGCCTCGACACCCCCAGGCCCTGTGGAACCGGGCCCTGGCGTTGAGCGAGCTGGGGCTGCCGCTCCTGGCGGCCGACGCGTTCGGTGAGGTCGCCCGGTTGGGGGAGCCTGGGTGGAGCGAGGAGGCGGCGCAGCGCGAGCGCGTGCTTCGCGAGTCCACGTCGCTGCGCGCCCGGGCCTGGAAGGACGCCTACGAGTCGGTGCGGGAGCTGGTGACGGATTCGTCCGCGCCCCTGCCGCTCGCCGCGGCGCGTGAGCATCCCGGCATCCTCCGGCTCGGCTTCTACGATGCGGTGAGGGCGGCGCCCTCGCGTGAGGCGGTGCTGCGCTTGGAGCCGCTGGCGCGCGTGCTCGACGAGCGCTACGGCGGGAGCGTCCTTCGCACGTGGCTCGCACGGGTGGCGGAGCGGGACTTCACGCACCGGGGGCCGCTCGCGCGGTTGTATGGGCGGCTCGTGATGGGCTCGCTCGCTCCGGCGGGTGAGGTGCTGGAGACGCTCCGGCGCTCGGGCGAGGAGGACTTGTACCTGGGTGCGCTGGTCCTCGCGGACTCACAGCGGCAGCCCGTCGACTCGCAGGCGGTGATTCGTCTGGCGCGTGCCTCCGGGGACCCGTGGATGCGCGTCCTCGCGGACCAGGAGCAGGCGAAGCTCTGGCAGCGCGAGGGGCAGTGGTGGAAGGCCGAGCAGCGCTTGTTGGAGGCGCTGGATACCTGCCAGAAGCAGGGGCTGGTGTACCGCTGCCTGGGCCTGCAGCGGAGGCTCGCCGACCTCTACCTGGACCAGCACCGCCCCGCGGAGGCCTTCCAGCACGCGTGGAAGGGGTGGGCGCGCGCGCTGGAGGCCCGGGAGTGGCGCTTCGAGCAGGAGTTCCTCCAGGAGCTGGCGGACGTGGCGCGCTACCAGCACGCGTTCACCACCGCGCGCGCGTATCTGGAGGAGTCCCTGGGCCGCATGCCGGAGGACTGCGCCCAGCGCACGCATGTGCATCGGACCGTGGCGTTGCTGGAGTGGCAGCGCTTCCGACCGGAGGCCGCGCGCGCGGCGCTGGAGCGCGCGATGGAGTGTGAGCGGCCGCTGGGGCTGACGGGCGCCTGGGTGTTGTCGGAGATGGCGCGCTCGGTGCCTCGGCCGCGGGACGGCGCGCTGCTGCGTCGGGCCCTGGCTGACTTGCGACGGGGGCCTGTCTCGCCGGGGCTGGAGTCGCTGCTGCTCGTCATCGAGGGGCAGTTCCTGCTCGCGCAACCGGGCGGCTCCGGCCGTGAGCTGGTGCATCGGGCACTGTCGATGGCGGACCTCGAGCCCGACAGCGTCGATGCGCGCAAGGCCCGCGCCTTCGGCTACTCCGCGCTGCTCTCCGAGGCGGGGCGCACGGGGGCGTGGGATGAAGCCCTGACGCTGATGGCACACGAGCTGCGTGTGGAGCCCGTGGCGCAGCGCTGCCTGCTCGCGGTGTCCGTGCAACACGAGCGGACCCTCGTCCTCGTGCGTGGCCCCTTGGGAGAGCTGAAGGGAACGTACTCCACGGGGCGCCAGGTGCCGCTGCGCGACGAGGCCACGGGCCTGGTGCCCGCCGAGCTGGTGAAGGAGCTGTCGGGCTGCGAGCACGTCGACGTGCTCACCCGTCCGCCGGTCCATGGGCTCGCGGGGTTGTTGCCGGACTCGCTCGCGTGGAGCTACCGCGTGGGGCGGGGTGCGCGGGGAGTGCCTGCTCGCACCGGGCCCTCGACCCATCTGGTCGTCACCGAGGTGGCGAGCCCGCCTTCCCTGCGGCTGTCGAGGCTGGCCCCGTTGACGCCGCCTCGCGTGCCGGACCCGTGGCGCGTGGAGCTGCGCGGCGCGGAGGCGACACCCACGCGCGTGCTCTCCGAGATGGCCCAGGCGTCGGAGGTGGAGCTCCACACGCATGGGCTGTTCAGCGCGTTCCAGTCGGATGCGTCCATGGTGGTGCTCGCGCCGGAGGCCGACGGCAGCTACGTGCTGACGGTCGACAAGGTCCGCCAGGCGCGGTTGAGCCACGCGCCGCTGGTGTTGCTGGCCACCTGTGGGGCCGCGAGGACGGCGCCCTTTCCCCACGAGTCCTTCAGCCTTCCCATGGCCTTCATCGAGGCGGGCGCGAGCGCGGTGCTGGCGGCGTCCGTGGAGATTCCCGACTCCGCGGGCGCCTTCTTCGAGCGGGTGCGCGAGCGCATCCGCGCGGGAGAGCGCCCCTCGGTGGCGTTGAGGGACTTGCGCGCCTCGTGGTTGCTCGAGCGCCCCGACGACGCCCGCTGGCTGTCGCGCGTGCTGCTGTTCGAGTGAGCCCTCCTCGCCGCACGAGCGCTCCCTGCCTGCTGGGACGTGGGAGGTTCAACGCAACAAGAAGGACCTGGGGCGTTTTGTTCCATGAGGACCGCGCGCTCCCGCATCCGGCGGGGGAGGGGCGAGGTCCCAGGAGCCGCGTGCCATGACGGGCAGGATGAACGAGGCGCAGTCTTCGGAGCAGCTCACCGCGACGGTGATGCTCCCGGAGGTCCACCCCCCCACTCCGGGACCGTCCTCCGACGTGGAGCCGGGTGGCGCCGGGGAGGTGGCAGTGCCGCCGCCTTCCTCCAAACCGGACGTGAGGGACCCGCCTCCGGGTGGGCCCCCGGGCTGAGCGCGTGCGCGGCCGATGGCGCGTGTTGCTCGTAGGGCATCCGAGCGGGCGTCCGAGGTGCTCGGTGTCAGTCCCACCACGTCCCGGGGCCACCCGGCCCCAGGGCCTGGAGCGATGTCCTGGAGCCACCGGAACCCTGCGTGACTGCGTCGGTTTCCAGACGACGACCCAAGGATTCCGGGTGGCTGCGTTTCGAGTGGGCGTGGAAGGAGGGCGAGGGGTCGATGAAGGACCATCGCATTGCCTCGGTGAAGCGATTCGCCGTGGCCTACAGTGCCCGCGTGGCACACGAAGGCTTCGAGGAGTTTGCTCAGCGCGTCAGGCCCATGCTCGTGGCCCTGGCGAAGCGTCTGTGCGGTCAGGGGGGCATCGACCCGGAGGACCTGGCGCAGGAGGCGCTGGTGCGCGCGCTCGTGCACCACGCGGCGTTGTCCGCGCAGCCGGAGCCCGTGTATCGCGCGTGGCTGTGCCGGGCGTTGACCAATCATTTCCTGGACCAGTGCCGCAAGCGCCGCACGGAGCTGCTGGAGCAGGAGCGCCGGGACATCCGGCTCGTGCGCGAGGACGTGGGCGCTCCCGACGCGGCGACGGGGGAGATGTGGGAGCGGATCTCCGACGCGGACCTGCTCAAGGCCATCGCCCGGCTGCCCAACGCCCGCGTGCGTGAGGCCTTCGAGCTGCACGCCAAGGGCCTGCGCTACCGGGCCATCGCCCAGCGCATGGGCGTGCCCGAGGGCACCGTGGGCAGCTGGCTGTTCCAGGCGCGCAAGGAGCTGCGCGAGCTGCTGCTGCCGCTGACGGATGGCGGAGGGGACGCATGAGCCCCCCGTGTCACAAGCTGTACCTGTTCCTGGATGGTGAGCTGCCCCCGGTCGACGAAGAGAACTTCCGCCACCACCTGGCGCGCTGCCCCATGTGCGCCACGGGCCTGCACGAGGCGATGCAGCTGGAGCTGCTCGGCTTCCAGGCGCTCCACGAGGAGGGGCTGCCGGCCGATGACGCGCTGACCGCCATGCCGGAGGTGGTGTTGCCCGCGTGGCCCACGCCGCCCTGGCCCCGGCCGTCGTGGCGACAGCGGCTGCGCTCGCTGAGCCCCACGTGGCCGCGCGCCGTGAATGTCTGGGCCGTGGGAGGCGTGGCGCTGGCCGCGGTGCTGCTGGCGCTGGTGCTGGCCGTGCCGATGTCGCGCGAGGCGCCGCCGGAGGTGTGGGGCGCCCATGTCGAGCAGCGAGGGCTGGAGGGGCGCGTGGCGTATGCGCGGGCGGATGGGTATCGGCGCTACGTGCCGATGCGCGCCGGGCCCGAGGCGCCGGAGTCGACGACGCCCCTGCCGCTGAGCGAGCTCGCCGAGCTGGAGGAGCAGGGGGACCTGCACGGCATCGCCGCCGCGTACCTGGTGCGGCAGGACTGGCGTCAGGCGTCGGACTTCCTGCGACGCACGCGGCCTTCCGTCGACCGCGACAGCGACCTGGCCCTCATCGCGCTGGAGCAGGGGCGGCGCGAGGAGGCGCTGGAGCTGCTGGAGGCCGTGCTGCGCGCGGCGCCGGACCATCCCCAGGCCCTGTGGAACCGGGCGCTGGTGCTGCGCGAGCTGGGGCTGTCGCTCCAGGCAGCCGAGGCCTTCGACGCGGTGGTGAGGCTGGGAGAGCCGGGCTGGAGCGAGGAGGCGCGCCTTCGCGCCACGGCGCTGCGCAGCGAGACGAACCTGCGCTCGCGCGACTTCCACGATGCCCGCGCGGCGGCGCAGAACCTCGCGTCGTTGGACGGCTCCCGCCTTCCGCTCGAGGAGGCACGCCGCTTCCCGGGCGTGGTGCGCCTGGTCTTCTATGACGCGGTGAGGGCCGCGCCCACGCGCGAGGCGGTGCTGCGACTGCTGCCGCTCGCGCGGGTGCTGGACGAGGTCCAGGGGGGCTCCACGCTGGCCGACACCGTGAACCGCGTCTCGCTCGCGGACTTCGAGCGCCGAGGGCCGCTGGCGCGCGACTACGCCCGGCTGCTTCGCCAGGAGCACGCCGCCCCGGACGCGTTCCTGGAGACGCTGCGACGCTCCGGAGAGGACGACCTGTACCTGGGCGCGCTCGTCACGCTGGACGCGGCGGAGCGACACCTGGACGACTTCGAGCGCATCGCGCGGGCCAGTCAGGACGCGTGGCTGGTGCTGCTGGCCGAGCGCGAGCTGTCCGTGCGCGAGGAGCGCGAGGGGCAGTGGTGGAAGGCGGAGCAGCGGCTGCGCGCGGCCCTGGCGTCCTGCACGGGGCGGGGGCTGGCGTACCGGTGCGCGACGCTGCGGCGCAGGCTCGCGGACCTCTTCGTGCGCCTGCACCGCCCGGCCGACGCGCTGGAGGAGGCTCGCGAGGGACTGCGTCTGACGCGTGAGTTGGGCGAGTGGAACCTGGAGCAGCAGTTCCTCCAGGAGATGGCGCAGATCGCCCGCTACCGCCACAGCGCCGCCAGCGCGCGCGCGTTCCTGCGCGAGTCGCTGTCGCGCATCCCCGATGACTGCGAGCAGCGCACGTACGTGCACCGCAACCTGGCCTCCGTGGCGTGGGCGGACTTCCGTCCGGACGAGGCGCGCGACGAGCTGGAGCAGGCCACGCGCTGCGGACGTCCCCTGGGCATGCCCGGCGCCTGGGTGTTGTCCCATCTGGCCCGCCATGGCGCGCAGGTGCGCGACGAGGACCTGATGCGGCGCACGCTGGGCGAGCTGCGACGCGGCCCGCGCACGCCGGGGGAGCTGGCGCTGCTGTCCTTCCTGGAGGGCCAGTTCATGCTGGAGCGCGAGCGCGCGTCCGGGCGTGAGCTGCTGCTCGGCGCCATCGACGCGGCCCAGGCGCTCCCGCTCGACGTGGACGCGCGCAAGGCCCGCACCTTCGCCTATGGCGTGCTGGTGAGCGACGCGGGCCGCGCCGGCGCGCAGGAGCAGGTGCTGGAGCTGATGGGCCAGGCCCTGCGCGTGCCCGTGCCGGAGCGCTGCGTGCTCGCCGTGGCGGTGGACCACGAGCGCACGGTGGCCGCCGTGAAGGACTCCCAGGGGGCGCTCGTGGGCACGTACGACGACCACCGCACCGCGCCCCTGCATGCTTCCGCCGACGGGCTCGTCCCGGCGAGGCTGGTGGTGGCCCTGCGCGGCTGCGCACACGTGGATGTGCTGGCCCTTCCGCCCGTGCATGGCCTGCCGGGCCTCCTGCCGGCGGACCTGGCGTGGAGCTACCGCGTGGGTCGCTCGGGCGTCGCCCCGGAGACGCGCGGACAGGCGGGCCATCACCTGGTGGTGACGGGCGTGGAGGCGCCCCGCTCGCTGGGCCTCGAGAAGCTCCTGCCCCTGGAGGCGCCGCGCGTCCCGGACCCGCTGCGGGTGGAGCTGCGAGGCGCGGCGGCCACCCCCTCGCGCGTGCTGCGCGAGATGGCCCAGGCGCGGGAGATAGAGCTCCACACCCATGGCCTCTTCAGCCCGGAGCTGTCGGACGCCTCGCTGCTGGTGCTGGCGCCCGAGGAGGATGGCCGCTACGCGCTCTCTGCGACGCAGGTGCGCGAGCAGCCGCTGCACGGCGCGCCCCTGGTGCTGCTCGCCGCGTGTGGCGCCGCCCGCGCCGCGCCCTTCCTCCACGAGTCGGTGAGCCTGCCGGTGGCCTTCATCGAGGCGGGCGCGCGCACCGTGCTCGCCTCCACCGGTGACATCCCCGACACCGCGGGGCGCTTCTTCGAGTCCGTGCGCGAGCGCATCCGCGCCGGAGCCCCGGCCTCCCAGGCCCTGCGCGACGAGCGCCTGGCGTGGCTGTCGCGCGAGCCCTCCGCGACCTGGCCCGCCCTCGTCCTGCTGTTCGAGTGAAGTGTCCGCTCCTCAAGGATTCCGACCCGCCACGTTCTGGTGTTGACGCTCCGCCACACGTCGCGGCGCGTCGACCTTGAACCGTCGAACCCAGGGGGAGCCTCACATGAGGAATTCGAACTCGAGGATGCCGGGCCTCATCGCCCACGAGATTCCAGATCCACCGCCGGAGCGGGACCGGGGCCTGCGCGCCCCCACGGAGGAGGCCCCCGAGGCCCTCTCCGCCAGGCCCTCCGTCCCGCAGCCTCCCGCCAGCCCCGCTGTCAATCCGGAGCGGTGAAACACGTCTCAGGGGTGACATGACTCTCCCGATTTTCCGGTGAGTTGCATGTTTTGCGGGCGTTTCTCGTGAGGAGGAGCGCCCGTTTTATTTCACCGCGAAACACTCAAGAAAAAGGGCTCGCCGCGTATTTCAGATGGAAAACGGCGGCGGTGGGGAGTGGAGCTGCATCGACTGCATCGCGACAGGGGGGAGTGATGTTCCGATGTGACGCGAGGGGCCAAGGGGAGTCTCACGGGATGTG
>NZ_SRLW01000569.1:0-2305 GCF_006518215.1 Myxococcus sp. AB025B | reverse complement strand
CGGCGGGCGTCTCCAGCGGCGTTTCGAGGGGCGCGGACGGCAGCTCCCGGAGGGTGCGGCGCTCGGCGAGCGGGCGCGTCCAGCGGGCCATCTGCCCCAGGAACTCGCGCGGCAGCAGCACGGGGCGACCGTCCGCGACGAGCTCGGTCTCGAACAGGTAGCCCATGAAGTGGGCCAGCGCGCTGGTGGAGACGTCGGGCGTGGCGGTGTGCAGGTAGCGGGTGAGGACCTCCGCGAAGGCCTCGGCGGTGGGGTAGCGCTGCTCGCGCTCCACCGCGAGCGCGGTGAGGAGGATGCGCTCCAGGGCCGGTGGGATGTCCGGCTCCAGCTCGCGCGGCCGGGGGAAGTCGCCCACCGCGATTTTCCGCATCACGTCGGTGACGGAGCCCTCGAAGGGCAGTCGCCCGCACAGCGTCTCGTACAGCAGGGTGCCCGCGGCGAAGATGTCCGCGCGCGCGTCCAGCTCCCGGCCCCGGGCCTGCTCCGGCGCGAAGTAGGCGTACTTGCCCTTGGCGTCGCCCGCGTCGGACTCGTAGCCGCCCGCCATCCGCGCGCGGGCGATGCCGAAGTCCACCAGCTTCACCTGGCCCTCGAAGCTGAGCAGCACGTTCTGCGGGCTGACGTCGCGGTGGATGATGTGCAGCGGCCGGCCCCGGTCATCCAGGCGCGTGTGCGCGTATGCCAGCCCCTTGAGCACCTCCACCGTCACCAGCAGGGCGAGCGGCTGCGGGAGCGTGTACAGTCCCTTCTCTCGCGCCCGGCGCAGCACGCGCGACAGCGGATGCCCGTCCACCCACTCCATGGCGATGAAGTACTGGCCGTCGACCTCGCCGAAGTCGAAGACCTGCGCGATGTTGCCGTGGCTCAGCCCCGCCGCGATGCGCGCCTCGTTGACGAACATGGAGACGAAGGCGCTCTGGTCCGCGTAGCCGGGGAGGATCTTCTTGATGACCACCGGCTTGGTGACACCCGCCACCGCCGTCATCCGGGCGCGGTAGATCTCCGCCATGCCGCCCGTCGCGATGCGCTCGAGCAACGTGTACTTGCCGAAATCGCGCCCTTCGGACGGGTGCTCCACGTGTCTTCCGGCTCCTCTGGGCGCACCGGGCCGATGTGCTACCCCACCACGACGCCCTTCGATGACCGCGTGAAGCTATCATCAAGGTCTCCGCAAACATTAACACGGGAAAATTCCGTTGAACACGCTTGCTCGATGGTTTGTCCTGCTTGGGTTTCTCTGCGCGCCCCGCGTCATGGCGGCGCCCGCGGTGTTGCTGACGCCGGTGTTGGGGCAGCCGGAGCGGGTGATGTTGCAGGGGCGGGTGCTGAAGGAAGCGCCCGGTGACGGCAGCTCGGCGTTGACGCGCAACGTGCGTCGCCTGGCGGCTCGCAACTGGGAGGGCGCGAAGGTGTCGGTGCGCTTCCAGGGGGTGACGGCGACCCTCACCAGCGGGCATGACGGTGGGTTCGAGGTGAACCTCCTGCCGCCCGAGGGCAAGCTGTTCGAGGTGGGCGCGTCCGAGGCGGAGGCGTGGGTGGAGGGTGCCACCACGTCGGCGCGGGTGGAGGTGGTGCCGGCGGCGACGCCGCTGCTCGTCGTCTCCGACTTCGACGACACGGTGGTGGTGACGCAGGTGACGAAGCCGACGAAGCTGGTGCAGACGGCGCTGCTCAAGGACGCGGACGAGCTGGAGGTGGTGCCGGGCATGGCGGCGCTCTACGGGTGCCTGAGGGGCGGCGTGCCCTCGGCGTTCGCGCTGGTGAGCGGCTCGCCCGTCCAGTACCTGCCGCGCGTGAAGTCGTTCCTGACGCGGCACGGCTTCCCGGCGGGGTTCGGCGTGTACCTGCGGGACCTGGGGCCCGGCTCGCTGTCCGACTACAAGCAGCCCATCATCCGACGGCTGCTCACGCAGTTCCCGCAGCCGGTGGTGCTGGTGGGGGACTCGGGTGAGAAGGACCCGGAGGTCTACGCGCAGATTCGCGAGGAGTTCCCCGGACGCGTGAAGGCCATCTACATCCGTGACGCGGGGCGCACGAAGGACCCCCAGCGCTTCACGGACATGGTGCTCTTCCAGGACGCGCGCCAGGCGGCGGAGCACGCGGTGGGCCTGGGGCTCGCCGACGCGGCCTGTGTCGCGAGCACGCTGCCGAAGCCCGCGCGGACGCCGCCCGTGACGGCCAGCCCGTCACCCCCGTGACGTCTTGCGTTGAGCTCATGACGCGCGGCTGGAGTCATGACGCACCGGGATGTCGCATGCGAGTGTTTCAAGGCGGGGAGGTGGGCTGGTGGTCGGAGGTGTCATCG
>NZ_SRLW01000568.1:0-2330 GCF_006518215.1 Myxococcus sp. AB025B | reverse complement strand
CCCCCAGCGCCAACCACTGCCCCAACACCCGCGCTCCCGTCTTCCACCTCACCTGTGCCTTCTCCCGCTGTATTGAAACATCATGAAACACCGCGTCAAACGTCGCGCCGCGTCAGGAATCAGACACCCCAAGCCCCCGTGGGACAAAGTTTCACGCATTCCTCGAATTCTGACTGAACGCGTTATTCCAGTTTGCGGGTGATTCGCGAATCGACGGCGTGTACGGTTCGGGTTCCCCCTACATCCCCCCGTGGGAAGAGAAGAGAGCGGGCATGTTCTTCCGTCGCAATGGGCTGTCCTTCGCGGTTGCCGTGGCCACCGCAGCGGTGAGTGGTAGCGCCCTGGCGAGCACCATCAACCAGAACACCTCGTGGACCATCGACCGGTCCACGTCCACGACGAAGTATCGCGTCGTGGCGTACGGCGACTCCATCTATGCGGGCTACAACGGAGGCCTGACGGCGGTCGCGCGCCGCGCGGCGCCCGTGGTGCAGGGTGAGTACCTGGCCAAGACGTGGAACGCGGACATCGAGGTCATCCGCCGCACCAAGTCCGGCGCGAAGGCGGACGACATCTACAACAACAAGATTGTCTCCGAGCGCTCGTACATGCAGACGGCCAACACGCGCGCCGTGATGTTCGAGATGTGCGGCAATGACTACCTGCAGGCGCGCAGCGCGTTCTCGGGGCAGTCCGGCACCTGTAACTACAGCGGCCTGGAGGCGGCGCTGGCGGCCTGCACCACGTACACGGAGCGGGCCATGCAGGCCATCAACCAGTACGCGACGTCGGCCAAGGTGAAGATCGTCTCCAACATCTACTACCCCGGCTTCGACGCGGACAACGTGCAGACGTCTTGCCGTGACGCGTCCACGGGCGCCACGGTGAACAAGCAGGTGAAGTTCCTGCCCCTGCTGGCGCGCAGCAACTGGCGCACGTGCAACCTGGCGGCGAAGTACGGCTTCCAGTGCGCGGACTCCTTCGCGGAGATGATGGCCGCGGACTACGACAGCAACGGCGACGGCCAGGTGGACTCGGCCGCCATCCGCTACCGCGCGGGCGAGAGCGAGGCCGACTACGTGGCCCGCATCACCGGCGCCCTGCGCTCCACGCTGCGCGACGCGAACACCCACTTCGTCAACGCCAGCACCAGCTACGACTACATCCAGTCGGACAACACCCACCCGACGTACTTCGGCACCACCATCGGCGTGAGCATCTTCTCGGGCTCGGGCTCCGGCACGGGCGCGCCCCAGTTCACCGACACCCAGGTGGTCAACGGCAAGAACCCCGAGTGGAACAAGACCGGCCACGAGCGCATGGGCTGGGAAGGCTCGCGCTTCAACCCCGCGACGCCGTGAGGTCAGCGCCCGCTCCTCGCGGGTGAACCGCTGCATCCCAGGGCCTCCGATGCTCGTCCGAGCGTCGGGGGCCTTCGTCGTTCCAGCCAGGCACTCACGACAGGAAGCGCAGCGCGGTGAAGGCCATGATGCCGCCGTAGTACACGAGGCGGCAGCACCACTCTGCCCCTCGGCGCACGCCGCGCGTCCACGAGGGGAACCACCTCGCCGCCGCCAGCGACAGTCCTTCCGCCACCGCGCGCCAGAAGACGGCGATGAGCAGGAGGCTCAGCGCGATGGGCGCGTAGTAGCGACCGAACGAGCGCAGGTACGCGGTGAGCCCCGACATCTGGTACTCGCCGAACGGACCGCCGAAGGCGATGTACTGGTGCGCCCGGAAGAAGATGCCCGCGGGCACCAGCGGGAACACCACCAGCTTGAGCAGCAGGTGGTACCAGCGCTTCTTCCACAGCTCCCGCCGCGCCCGTCCATAGCGCACCAGCGGATGCGACGCGGCCTCGCCCAGCGAGCCCTCGCGGCGGCCGAGCGCGACGAGCAGCGGCAGCGCGTCCTCGACCTCCAGGCCGTGCCCCAGCGCGCGTCCCGACTTCATGCGCACGACGAGCCCCGGGCCCGGCAGCGGCAGTCTCCACGGGCGCACCGCGTCCACGACCTCGAGCGGAACCTCCAACCGCGCGCCGTCTCGCAGCGTGAGCGTGAGGCCCGTGGCGCCCACCTCGAGCGTGGCGCGGGCCCGGGCGCGCATCCCCGCGACGAGCACCACCGGGAGCCCACAGCCGAAGGCGAGGCCGAGGAGGAGCGGCTGCGCGGTGAGCGTCTGCGTGCCCTGGAGGATGTCCGACATCAGCCAGGTGGTGAAGACCAGCAGGCAGGTCATCATCACCAGACGCGCCGTCACGGCCACGCCGCGTTGCGCCGTCGTCCAGGCGTGGAGCGTGAAGCGCTCGGGCTCGGCGGTGGGCGTGGGGG
>NZ_SRLW01000567.1:0-2331 GCF_006518215.1 Myxococcus sp. AB025B | reverse complement strand
AAGAGCTTCGACACGCTGGCCACGCTGGTGACGGGCCACATGGGGCGCGACCTGCTGTCGGGCGACGTCTTCCTCTTCGTGGGAAGGAGCCGTCGGCGGGCCAAGGCCCTCTTCTTCGACGGTACGGGCCTGTGTCTGTTCTCCAAGCGATTGGAGCGAGGCCGTTTCGCGGCCCTCTGGAAACACGAGGCACTGGGCGCGCCCGTGCAGTTGGCGCACTCCGAGCTCGCGCTCTTCTTCGAGGGCAGCGAGCTCGTCGGGCGCGCTCCCGCCCCGGCGACGCCGCTGCCTCTCTTCGCACGGGCGCGTGGCCAGCACGCAGGCCAGGAGGTAGACAGCGAGCCCTTCGTCGGCGCCGCGCGCTGACGTCCGTCGACGCTTGCCTCCGGACGCACCGCCATGGCTCATGCACGCAACCATGGCGGTGCACCTTGCACAGGAGAAGGACGTGGAGCGGCTGCGACAGGCCGCGCTCCTGCTTGAAGCGGAGAATGCCCGGCTGGTGCGCCGCAACGTGGAGCTCACCCGCGCGCTGCTGACGGCGCAGGGCGCTGACGCCAGGCACCTCCAGCTACGACTGGCCGAGTTGGAGCGCCAGTTGGACAATGCGCGCGCCGCGCTCTTCGCGCCCTCCAGCGAGAAACGCCCGGCCCCTCGGCCCGAGGACATGCACGCCCCCGCAGCAGTGCGGCGTGGCCATGGCCCGCGTGTGCAGCAGCCCCTCCCGCTGGTGGAGGTGGTGCACGTGCTGGACGAGGCCGACACGCAATGCCCCTCCTGTGGAGGGCAGCTGGCGCCCATGACGGGCTGCTTCGAGGAGTCGGAGGAAGTCGACGTCCTCGAGCGCCGCTTCGTCCTCAAGCGCCACCGCCGGCAGAAGTACCGCTGCGCGTGCAACGCGTGCGTCGAAACAGCCCCTGGGCCCCAGAAGCTGCAGCCCCAGGGGCGCTACTCCCTCGACTTCGCCGTCGAGGTGGCCGCCTCCAAGTACCTGGACCACCTGCCGCTGGAGAGGCAGGTGCGCGCCATGGCGCGCGAGGGCCTCACCTGCGACAGCCAGACGCTGTGGGACCAGCTGTCGGCGCTGGTGCGTCTGCTGCTGCCCACCTACGACGCGCTGTGGGCCTACCAACTGCTGCGAGGAGTGCTGGGCGCGGACGAGACGCGCTGGCCGCTGCTGGGCAGCCAGGGCCAGGCGAAGTGGCACCTGTGGGCGCTCGCCTCGTCCACCGCCGTCGTCTACCGCGTGGCCCAGGGCCGCGGCGCCCAGGCGGCGCGAGAGCTGCTGAAGGGGTACTGCGGCCTGCTCATGACGGACGGCTACGCGGTGTACGACGCGCTGGCCGCCGCCAGCCAGGGGCGCTTCGGTGTCGCGCACTGCTGGGCCCACGCGCGAAGGAAGTTCCTGGAGTGCGGGGCGCCCGAAGCCGACGTCGCACTCCACCTCATCGGCGAGCTGTACCGAATCGAGCGGGAGTACCGCACCGGGCCGCCCGACGAAGCCCGCCTGCTGGCCCTGCGGCAGCAGCACAGCCGCCCTCTGCTGGAGCGCCTGCACGCGTGGGCGCTCGCGCAAACCGCGCTCCCCGAGTCGGGCTTCGGACGTGCGCTCGCGTACCTGGGCAAGCTGTGGCCGGGCCTCACCCGCTTCGTCAACGACGCGCGAGTGCCCCTGGACAACAACTCCACCGAGCGCGCCCTGCGGGGGCCCGTGGTGGGACGAAAGAATCACTACGGCAGCAGAAGTCGTCGTGGCACCCAGGCCGCCGCCCTCTTCTACTCACTGCTGGAGTCCGCGAAGCTGTGCGGCCTCGAGCCGAAGGCCTACTTGCGCGCCGCCGCGCTCGCCGCCCTGCGCGGGCAGCCGCCACTGCTACCCCATCAGATGATGGCCCACTGAGGAGCTCCTCCATGGAGACGAAGATTTCGGCAACCCTCCTGGACTACGCCTCGCCGCTCTTCGAAGGCATGCCCCCCAGCGTGCCCCTCGAGCAACGTCGCGGCACCCTCCAGGTGGCCATCACCGTCTGGAATGCGCTCGTTACCGCGGCCTGGGGCGGGGAAGACTTGCTGCCGGACCTCTACCGCCGGCTCGACGTGCTACCGGAACCGGGGCGCTCCACCATGCGCGCCACCATCGACATGCTGGTGGCCCGCAAGCGCCAGCTCTTCGCCCGTGACTTGCGTGGCATCGGCGCCTGGGAACTCCGCCAGACGGCGAACGGTGACGTCTCCCTCTGGGCGGAAGCTCGCGCCCCTCGCCGCTGAGTCCCGCGCCGCCCCTTTCACGATTCTCCTCGACGCGCCAGACGGGGCCCGGCGAGGAGTTAC
>NZ_SRLW01000566.1:0-2371 GCF_006518215.1 Myxococcus sp. AB025B | reverse complement strand
AGCCTCACCGTCAAGCGCATGGCCATCAACGACCAGGCCCTCACCCAGTACCTGGTGAGCACCTACTACTCCGCCGCCGTGCTCGTCCCCGACGCGCTGGGCGTGCTGGAGAACGTGGCGCTCGGCGGCTGAGCCGCTCCGCCGCGTGAGACATCAGGACGGGCCCGGTGCGCTCCACCGGGCCCGTCGTCGTTTCACGAAGGGCCCCGCAATGACAGACAGGCCCACACCTGCGACACCTCGTTCCCCGCACCGGACCTGGCCCCTCGTCCAATCCCGCCGAGCGCTGAAAGACCTCTCCCGTGTGGCTCGTTCAGGAAACCAGCCCTCGGGATGAGGGATGTGCTCGCCCCGTGAACACTGTCCTTGACTGAAGACAGACACCGGAGACGAGACACAGGCTCGGACACCACCGGATATCAGCCAGGCCACTCGGACGAGGAGATGAGGCGATGGAGTACCAGGCGAGCGTCTTCCTTCCGCTGACGGAGGGCGTGCTCCGGGCCGCGGGGCTGCGGCCCGGGATGCGGGTCCTGGACGTCGGCTGTGGCGTGGGGAGGTGAATCCCCTCGCCGCGGAGCTCGTCGGTCCCTCGGGCGAGGTGGTGGGCATCGATGGCGCCGCGCAGCCCCTCGAGTGGGCCTGGCGCCGCGCTCGGGAGCGGGGGCTGTCGCAGGTACGGTTCCAGCATTGCGACATGGCGTCACTGCCGCGAGAGCGACTCTTCGACGCCGTGGTGGAGCGACGGGTGCTCATCCATCAGAGAGACCCGCTCCGCTTCATCCAGCAGATGGAGACCACCTGCGACCCGGGGGCCTGCTCATCTGCCATAACATGGACTTCACCGTTCCCCCCGTGAGCTACCCTGCCCTGCCGCTGCTCGAGCGCACCTGGGACTGGCTGATGCGCGCGGTCCGGGGTTGGGCGCGTCGTCAGGCCTCGGCTTGAGACGCTCGGCCGTCGCGTCAGAAGGGGGCTGGGGCGTGGAAGTCGTGTCGCGCGCCCGTGCGCGGATGCGTGAAGACGAGTCCCTCGGCGTGCAGTCGCCAGGGCCCGGCCGCGCTCCCGAAGCGGGTGTCTCCGACGATGGGGGCACCGAGCCCCTCGGGATGCGCGGTGTGGATGCGCAGCTGCCAGGCGTGGCGTGTCCTCGGCCAGAGCCAGACGCGCGTGCGGCCCGCGTGTGACTCCACGACACGCCAGTCCGTCACCGCGTGCTTGCCGTGGGCGCGACCCGCCAGAGACTCGAGCGCGCCGGAGGTGGTGCCTCTCAGCGGCAGGTCGATTCGGCCCTCCGTGCCCGGGAGTCCTCCTTCGACCCAGGCGACATGGCGATGCTCCGCTTCCCCCCGCGCGAGCTGGCGCTGGAGCGAGGACCGCGTCTCGACGTCCCGCGCGAGCACCTGGAGGCCGGAGACCTCCGCGTCCAGCGCGTGGAGGAAATTCGCGGAGGTCAGCTCGGGGTAGCGCGACTGGAGGCGGACGAGCACGGAGTCCCGGCCCGGGGCATGACGCCCCGGCACCGAGGCGAGCCCCGCGTCCTTGTCCACCACGAGCAATGCCGCGTCCTCGTGCACCACCCGCACCGCACCTCCGGTGGGGAGCGGCGGAGCGGGGTCCACGTCGAGCCCCTCCAGCATGAAGCCGAGGACCGCGCGGCACTTGCTGTCACACGCCGGGTAGTACGCCCCGGAGACCCGGCCACCGCCCTCGGGCTGTGCGCCCCACCAGAACTCCGCGAGCGCGAGGGGCTTCAGGCCATGACGGTAGGCCTGCGCCAACAGCTTGGGCGCCGCGCACTCCCCCGCGCCTCCGGGGACGGGACGCGGGTCGAACAGGCTCGCCAGGGGGACCCGGCCTCCTCGCGCGTTGGGGATGTCGTAGTCCCAGGTGAGCCGGTGCCACAGGGCCCGTGAGCGCTCCGCGCGTTCATGGGCCAGGGCGTCTCGACGTTCGCCGAGCGCTCGTGCCCGGGCGCTGGAGGGCCCCGAGTCCAGGACGGCGCGCTCGTGGTCCTTGGACAGCTCGCGCAGCCGGTGGCCCAGCTCGGCCAGCTCCGCCTCGCCTTGGGGCAGGAAGGTCTCCCGCGCGCTCAAGTCGAAGAGTGGGGGCGCGAAGCCGTCCACCTCCCAGCGGCCTCCGAGCATCCCTGAGAAGGCGCTCAGGAAGCCTGGTGGCCCTTGCGGCGTGGAGACGACCAGGACGCCGAACATCTTTCCTCCGCCCGGACGCCACAGGGACTCCCAGCGAGGGGCCTCGAGCTCGAGGCGCCGACGGAGCATCTCGGCGGCCCTCCGGGCGAGCGGCCCGGGTGCTCCGGGCGCGAAGGGGCTGGGCAGACGCGGGGGCACCTCTCCGGACAGGGGCGGGG
>NZ_SRLW01000565.1:0-2394 GCF_006518215.1 Myxococcus sp. AB025B | reverse complement strand
GCGCGGAGCCACCCTGCCCTCCGAAGCCTCGCGGGCCCGAGGCCCACACGGAGGACGGGCCCCACGTGGTGGGCGCGCTGATGCCCTCGGTGTCCACGCGGTTCCAGTCGAGCAGCAGGCTGCGGCGCGCGTGCTCCGTCGCGCGATGCGCCGGCGGCGGCTCCACGAGGAAGGACGACCCCTCCGCGACGGCCGGAGGCAGCGTGGGCGCTTCACCGTCCGCGTCCGCCGTCTCGTCCACCATGCCCAGGGGGCGCTTGGGACGCGCGGGGAACACGACGACACTGGCGGGCACCGCGTGCGCGGGGGCGGCGGGCGTGGGCTCGGGCTCCTCGGGCGGAGCCGTGACGGGCTCCTCCTCGACGCCCGCGGGCGGCGCGAGCACGCTGGGCGGCATCACCCGCGCGGCCGGCTCCGGCGGAGGGGCGACGGGCTCCGGCGGCGCGGGCTCGATGGGCGTGGGCGGCGGGGCCGCGTTGAGCCACTGCTCGATGCCGGGCTTGCTGCTCTGCACCGGCTCCAGCGGCGCGTTGCCCAGCTCCCGGATGAGGCCCTCGAAGTACAGCTTGCTGATGATACCCAGCGCGGCCAGGTCCTCGAAGTCCGAGTCCTCCACCACGCGGCTCAGCGCGCGCTTGCCGTCGAACAAGCGCAACAGGCCGTTCACCTCGTCGGGAATCTCCGAGAGCCGGTCGGCGAGCTGGTGGTAGTCGATCTCGAACACCGTCTCCAGCGGCGGCAGCTGCTCGAGCATGCGGCCCCACTCATCGAGGCGACGCATGCCCTCCATCAGCAGGCCCTGCGTGGAGATCTCGATGCGCTCGGGGCGGTCCAGCGAGGTGAACTGGACGTCGAACTGGCCCTCGAAGGTGTTGAGCAGCCGGTAGAAGGCGTTCTCGCCCTTGAGCCGGCCCAGCTCCGCGTCGATGACGCGGCCTTCCTTGAAGTAGACGGTGCCGGTGCGCTCGCCCTGGATGGAGATGACGCCCGTCTTGCGGCCGATCTCGAACGTCTGGACCAGGTCCACCACGCCCATGTCCGCGAGGCTGCCGCCGAAGCCACCCTTCGTCGTCTCCCGCTTCTCGATCCTCTCCTTCTCCGCCTTCTGGAGGATCATCTTCACGCGGGTGACGATCTCTTTGATGTAGATCGGCTTGGTCAGGTAGTCGTCGCCGCCCAGCTCCAGGCCGCGCACCTTGAACTCGACCGACTTCTGACTCGTCAGGAAGACGAACGGGATGAACTTGAAGCGCTCGTCGGACTTGAGCGCCTTGCACAGCTCGAAGCCGTCCATCTCCGGCATCTTGGTGTCCGCGAGCACCAGGTCCGGTGGGCTGATCTGCACCTTCTCGATGGCGTCCTTGCCGTGGATGGCCGTCGTCACGGAGAAGCCCGCCTTCTTCAGGCTGACCTCCATCACGCGGAGACTCTTCGCGTCCCCATCCACCAGGAGCAGGTGCTGCTTGGCCACGTTACTTGCCTTTCATCTACGGAGGACGATTCGCGGAAGAGCCCGGCGCGGGGAGCATCCTGCCCGCTTTCCAGGCATGTCAATGGGTTGGAACGACGGAGGGACTGGCTGCCCCCCGGCCGCCCGGGCGCGGGGTGAAGCGCTACGAGCGCGGCTTCAGCGGAAGAACCCGCCCTTCTTGGGTGGGTTCTTCTTGCGCATGTCGATCAGCCGCAGCTCCTGGTTGGCCTCCAGGTGCTTGGAGTTGGCGCGCACCGCCTCGCGGAAGTGGCGCTCGGCCCGGTCCATGTCGCCCTCGACCCGGGCGATGACGCCCAGCTGGTAGTGCGCGCGGTCGCAGTTCGGGTCGGCCTTGACCGCGTCCAGCATCATCTGCTTGGCCTTGGGCATGTCCGCCTTCCGGGCGGGGTCCATGTAGATGGCCCAGGCGCGCGCGGCCAGGTAGGTGGCCTTGGGTTCCAGGGCGTGGGCGCGCTCGTAGTGCTCCGACGCGGTGGTGAAGTCGCGCTTGCGGAAGTAGACCTCGCCCATCTTGTAGAGGTCATCGGGGCTGCTCTCCGGGCGTCCCGGTGCGGGGCGCGCGGACCCGGTGGCCCCGCCCGGCGCTGGCGGCGCCTTGGGCAGCGACTGCTGGGCCTGGAGCGTCTGGATGTAGGCCTTGCGGCGGGCGTCGTCGTAGAGGACCTCGTAGGCCTCGCGGATGGCCTCGAAGACGGACGTTATCTTCTGCGCCAGGTGCGGCAGCGTCGGCGGCAGCCTGTCGGGGTGGAAGACCTTGGCCAGGCTCAGGAAGGCGGCCTTCACCTGATCCCTGGGGGCATCCTGGGGGACGCCGAGGACGTAGAAGTGATCCTTGCGGGCCTGCACGTCGGCGTAGCGCTGCTCGATGAGCTGGGCCTGACGGGCCTCGTCCGGCTTGGGGG
>NZ_SRLW01000564.1:0-2409 GCF_006518215.1 Myxococcus sp. AB025B | reverse complement strand
CCGCCCCCCAGGCCGCGCCCGGCGACGACGCCGCCTTCCTGCGCGCCCTGCTGTGGGCCGCCCGTCCCGCGCCGGAGGAGATTCGCGCCATCGCCGTGGAGGACCTGGCCCTGCTGGGGGACCCTCGCGCCCTGGACTCGCTGGCCATCCACCTGTGGGACCCCAACCCCCGCACCCAGCAGGCCGTGCTGCGCGCGGTGGCGCTGTTCCAGCATCCCCGGGCCGAGGAGATCCTCGGCAACGTGGTGCGCCACCCCCGCATGCCGGACGCGCTGAAGATCCAGGCCCTCAACGGGCTCATCTTCCAGCGCACCGCCTCCGCCCGGCGCACCCTGCAGGACGCCACCACCGACGCTCGCCTCTCCTCCGCCGTGCAGAACGCGGCCCGCGCCGTGGCCGCCCAGTGGGAGGCCCCCTCCACCGCCGCGCCCTGACCCCGCCCGGTGGGCAGGCGGGCTCCCGGGGCCGATTCCTGGAGAAGTCGCGGTCCTGCGCTAGACTCCCGGCGCATGAAGATCACTCCGCTCGACATCCGGCAGAAGCGGTTCGACACGGCGCTGCGCGGCTTCTCCCGCCGCGAGGTCGAGGCCTACCTCGAGCTGATCGCCGGCGAGTTCGAGGAGGTGGTGAAGGAGAACATCGCGCTCAAGGAGGAGCTCAAGCGCACGCAGCTCAAGCTCGAGCAGCATCAGGAGCGTGAGCGCACCCTCCAGGAGACGATGGTCACCGCGCAGCGCATCAGCGAGGACCTCCAGTCCGCCGCCAAGAAGGAGGCGGAGATCATCATCGCGGACGCCGAGCACCAGGCGGAGAAGATCGTCCACGGCGCGCACCAGCGGCTGGTGCAGGTGGTGGAGGACATCAACGAGCTGAAGCGTCAGCGCACCCAGTTCGAGTCGCAGGTGCGCTCGGTGCTGGACGCGCACCAGAAGCTGCTGGAGACCTTCAAGGCCCCCGCCTTCGCGGACCGCGACTACGCCCGCGTCGAGGACAACGTGGCCTACCTGTCCCAGAAGAAGGCCACCGTCAGCGAGTAGCGCCGTGGCCCCGCCCTGGCTGAAGTCCCTGCCGGACGGCGTGGAGCTGGCGCTGCTCATCCAGCCCCGCGCGTCGCGCACCCGCGTCGTCGGCGAGCATGACGGGCTGTTGAAAATCCAGCTCGCCGCTCCGCCCGTGGATGGAGAGGCCAACGCCGCCCTGCTCGAGTTCCTGGGCAAGCAGCTGGGGGTCCCCCGAAGGCAGGTGACGCTCGTCGCTGGTGACGCATCGCGCCGCAAACGCGTGCAGGTGGTCGGCATTGATGCGGCGCGGACCGAGGCTGTTATGTCTGGGGCCTAGCGAGGCCCCCGCATGCGCCACCTGCTCGTCCTGCTGCTGTTGCTTTGGGCCATGCCTCGGGCGTGGGCCCAGGGCCTGGTCGAAGGCTCCGTCTCCCATCCCCACGGCGCGGGCGACGCGCTCGTGGACAACGTGGTGCTCGTCCCCCACGCCCGGCCTCCCCAGGTCGTCGGCGAGGTGACGACGAAGCGCTTCCGCATCCTCCACACGGCCGCGGCCACCGGGGCGGCCCGGGAGCTGGCGGGGCAGATTGAGGCGGTGCGTGACGGCTTCGGCGGCATCCTCGGGCGGGACTGGCCGGGGGTGACGGAGGTGCGGCTGGGCGTGGGGCGCGACGAGTTCGACGCGCTGGCGCTTCCCGGCGGCAAGCCCCCGGGCTGGGCGGTGGCGCTCGCCTACCCCGCCCATCAAATCATCCTCCTGGACGCGCTGAGCCTGAACGCGCCGGACGGGCAGCAGACGCTGCGGCACGAGCTGGCGCACGTGGCGCTGGGACAGCTCGCGCGCGACTGGCCGCGCTGGTTCCAGGAGGGCGTCGCGCAGAACGTCACCGGGGAGCGCTTCTCGCTCACGCACTACTCCGCCCTCTTCCGCGCGGTGACGCAGGAGCGCGTCTTCCACTTCGAGGACCTGTCCGACGACTGGCCGGACCTGCCCGCCGACGTGGAGATTGCGTATGCCCAGAGCGCCGCCTTCGTCGCGCACCTGGGCACCCGCTACGGCGCCCACGCCATGGGGCAGCTCGTGGACGGGGTGCGCGCGGGCGAGCCCTTCGAGACGGCCTTCGGCAAGGCCTTCCACACCTCGCTGGACGTGGAGGAGGCCGGCTGGCGCGACGGGCTCGCGGCCCGCTACGGCTGGCTGCCGCTCACCACCAGCTCCGCGCTCCTGTGGCTGACGGCCTCCGTGCTGTGCGTGGCCGCGTACGCGCGCCGCCGCCGGCAGAAGAACCTGCGCCTGGCCGAGATGGCCGCCCAGGAGGCCGCGGACGAGGCCGCCCTGCGGCTGATGCTCGTCGCCCAGCAGCAGGCGGCCGAGGCCAACGCCACGCCCCTGCCCGCCCCCGAGGAC
>NZ_SRLW01000563.1:0-2479 GCF_006518215.1 Myxococcus sp. AB025B | reverse complement strand
GACGCGGGCTTGCTGCCCGGGGTGGCGGCACCGGCGGCGGGCGCGGGCTTGTTGCCCGACGCGGGCGGCGTGCCGGCGGACGCGGGCTTCGCGCTCCCCGGCGGTGGTGGCATGGGCAGCGCGCCGGCGCCGGACTGGGCGCGGGCGGCCGCTGGAGACACGACGAGCGCGGCGCTGGCGAGCGCGGCGATGAGTGAGCGTGAAGTCATTCCGTGGCGCCGAAGTTGAACGCGGTTCCGAGCTGGACGACCGGGACGTTGATGATGCGCGAGGCGCCGGCGAAGACGACGTTGTTGGACACGTCCAACCGGAACGACACCGTCTTGCCGGAGAACATGCGCACGCCCAGGCCCAGGTTGACGGCGGGGCGGAAGCCGTCCTGCCGGTCAATCTTGACCACCGTGCCGCCGCCGAGCAGGAACGCCTCGAAGTGCAGCACGGAGCTGTTGAGCACCGCCGTCTTGCCGTACAGCGGGCTCCACACCAGGTCGGAGCCCACCATCCACTGCACCTGGTCCTCGAACGCGGACGCGGTGGGGGCCACGTCGAAGTCGCGCTCCAGCTGGCGGCGCAGCGACGTCTGGATGTTGTAGCTGTACGTGCCCCGGCCCACCTGCCACGCGAACGTGTCGCTGAAGTGGTACGTGTACGAGACGCTCCCGGTGAGGCCCTTGTAGAAGGCGTCCGCCGGCAGCACGCCGACGCCGAGGTACAGCTCGTGGTGCATCCGGTACTGCCGCTCCTGGATGGCGGAGACGGAGCCGGGGTTCTCGAGCGCCTCGGCCTGCGCGCGGGCAAGGCCGGGCGCCAGGAACAAGAGGATGAGCAGGGCGTATCGCACGGTGGGGGCTTCCTGGCGGATGAGCGGAACGGAACGCGGGGGGAGGGGGTGGGCCCCCTCGCGTCAGTAGCCGACGGAGTTGAAGAGGAACGGGTAGGTGATGATGACCACGCCGCCCTTGGGGGCGGGGAAGGTCCAGGACTTCAGGTTGGAGAGGATGCACGCCTCGACGGAGGCGTTGCGCAGCGTGGAGGACTTGGTCTTCGCCGCGGCCACGCGGCCGTTGGTGCCGATGGTCCACTCGAGCACCACCTTGCCGGCCAGGCCCGGGTCCTTGAGCAGCGCGCGCTCGTAGCAGCCGTGCACCTCGTTCAGGTGGCTGTTGATGACGCGCGCCACGGCCTCGCGGTCCACCGTGCCCTGCGTGGAGGCGATGCTGCGCGCGGTGGCGCGCGTGACGGTGCCTCCCACCTTGCCCTTGCCCACCGAGCCCGCGCCCAGGGCGCCGATGCCGCCGCCGCCCTTGCCGCGCAACAGCTCCGCGCCCAGCGTGGCGCCGCCGCCCTTGCCGCCGCCGCCCAGGCCGAAGGTGCCCAGGCCCGCGTTGGCGATGGGCGCCTTCCCGATGAGGCCCGACAGCTTGTAGTTGGAGTTCTTCACGTTCTTGCTGCCCGGCCCGCTGCCCAGCTTGTCCACCGCGGCCAGCAAATCATTGGTGGCGGGGCCCGCGGCCGACAGCTTCGCGAGCGCCTTGAGCGCCTTGTTCTCCGGCGGCGCGGCGGCCACGGCCTTGGCGGGCTGGGGCGGCGTCTTCTCCACCGGCTTGGGCGGCGCCTTCTCCGCCACCTTCGCCTCCTCCTTCTTCACCGGCTTGGCCTGCTGCTTGAGCGCCTCCAGCTTCTTCTTCGCCTCCTCCTTCTTCTTGGGCTCGGGGGCGATGAGGCGCAGCGCCACGGGCGGCAGGTTCTTCTGCGTGAAGTCCGCCGTCTCCGGCGTGGGCGGCTTGAGCGCGATGAACGCGCCCAGGCCCGACGCGAACAGCGCGAAGCACGTCAGCGCCAGCCACGGCAGGCCGCGCAGCGGGTTGACGAACACGCGCGCGGGCACGGGCGCCGCGTAGGCGACGAGCGACATCTGCCCCTGCGTCAGCCGGGCGCCCACGCCCTCGCGCAGCGTGATGAAGCGGCGGCTGCCGTCGGACTCGAGCGAGGCACCGGTGACGGGCGTGAAGCGGCCGTCGGAGCCGCTCTTCTCCACTTCGGTGCCCGGGGGCACGAAGAGGCGGAAGGAGCCGCTGATGGACTCGGCCAGCGTGAAGGGCGCGCCGGTCTCCGGCAGCGTGAAGCCCCACAGCGGCATCGCCTCCGGCAGCTCGAGCGAGGCCACCACGGGCTTCTTCTTGTCCGGCGCGAAGCGGCGCGCGTCGCGGCGCACGGTGCCCCAGTAAAGCTCCAGGTAGAGCTGCGAGGCGCCCTTGCCCGGGTCGATGCGCGGCGCGTGCGTGGGCCGCGACGCGGTGACGCGCGGCTCCTGCAGCAGCGGGCCCTGCGCGACGGGGAGCGGGTCCAGCGCCACGTCCGCGAGCAGGTCGTCCGCCAGCAGCATGCCGGTGTTGACGGGCGCGGCGGGGGCGGGCTCCTGCGTCGCGCGGCGGCGCACGGAGGGGACGGTGCCCGCGGGCACGGGCGCGTGCAGGGG
>NZ_SRLW01000562.1:0-2620 GCF_006518215.1 Myxococcus sp. AB025B | reverse complement strand
TCGGATACCCAACCCAAGCGGGGACGGTGGGGCTTCGGGTGGGCGCGCTCATGAGGACGAAACCTTTGCATCCTCCCCGTGGGATGTCTGTCTTCATCCCCGGACATTGCCTCTCACGGACACCCCGCCCCCGCTTGGGTTGGGTATCCGACGAAGCGAGGCCCCCGCTTCAGTCGGGATAGAACATCGGGTCGCGCGTGGTGACGAACGAGGAGATGACGGACGCGACCTCCTCGGGCAGGCCGGTGAACTGCACGCCCACGCCCGGCATCAGCTCCGGCATCTTCGGGTTGGCCTCGCGCACCCAGCGCACCACGCCCGTCACCTTCATGGGGCGCCCACCGGGCAGCGTGAAGTCCAGCTCCACCTGCGTGCCGCGCGGCACCGCGTCCACCGTGGCGATGAAGACGCCGCCCTCGCTGATGTCCATCGAGAAGCCGGTGAAGAAGTTGGAGTCGCTGCGCATGTCGATGGACGTGTGCATGCGCACCCGACCGTTGCGCCGTGCGTCCGCGCCCTCCGAGCCGGAGGTCCGCGAGGGCAGCGGCTGTCCCTTCTCGCGCGCGGCCTGGGCCGCCTTCGCCAGCTCCGCCTGCCGGGCCTTCACGGCCTCCTGCTGACGCGCCTTCGCCCGCGCCTGGGTGGCCTCCTGCTGCTGCTTCAGCGCGGCCTCCGCGTCCGCCACCGCGCGCGCCACCTTCTCCGTCTGCTCCTGCTGGATGCGCAGCGCCGCCTGCACCTCCACGCCCATCCGCCTGCGCGCCTCCAGCGCCTTCTGCCGCGCCTCCAGCGCCCTCTCCCGCGTGGCCTCCACGTCGAGTGAGGGCACGGAGGAGGCCTGGAGCCTGGACGCCTGCTCGCCCAGCTGGGGGTCGGCGTCGGGCTCCTGGTGGGCGCGGGCCAGCGAGGCGCGCACGGCGTCCAGACGGCTGGAGAGCAGGGCGGCGTCGGCCAGGGCGCGCGTCACCTGCTCGGCGAGTCGGGACTCCTGGGTGGACAGCTCGCTCTCGGCGCGAGCCAGCTCGGCCTCACGGAGGCCCGAGGCGGGCGCGCGGGAGGCAGGGGACGACGAGGTCATGTCGTGGGACTCCGGAGGGGGGCCACTGTAGCAGGCCCCCCGGAAAGTCCACGTGCCACGGCGTGTGGGTCAATCCGCGCCCTTGATGCAGGCGACCGGCTTGAGCCGGTGCGCCACCCGGGCGAGCCCCGCCATCTCCACCGTCTCCAGCACGTCATCCAGGTTCTTGTAGCAGGGGCCGGACTCGTCCAGCGGCGTCTGCCGGGTGTTGAGGATGATGCCGGCCTCGGCCATGCGCGCGTCGGTGGCGTCCTGCTTCAGCACGCGCCGCGCCTCGCCTCGCGACAGCCGCCGACCCGAGCCGTGGTTCACCGAGTAGATGGACTTGGACGCGCCCTCCTCGGCGAAGAGGATGGCGCTGCCGGTCTCCATGGAGCCGGGAATCAGGATGGGGTGGCCGGTGCCCTCCCAGGCCGTGCGCTTGAGCGCGGGGTGGCCGGCGGGGAACGCGCGCGTGGCGCCCTTGCGGGCCACGAACTTGCCGGCCTCCTTCTGGATGAGGTTGTGCGAAATCTCGTAGTAGACGCTCGCCGTCCCGCCGAACACGTCCTCGAGCGCGGCGCACACGGCCTCGCCGATGATGAGCCGGTTGGCCACGGCGAAGTTGGCCGCCATGTTGTGCAGGTTCCAGTACTCGCGGCCCAGCGCGCTGTCGGCGTCCAGCCAGACGAAGTCCTCGCTGCGGCTCTTGAGGCCCAGGTGCGCGGCGCCCTGCACGAAGAAGTGCTTGGCGATGTTCCAGCCGAAGCCGCGGCTGCCGGTGTGGAGCATCACCCAGACGCGGCCGCTCTCATCCACCTGCATCTCGGTGAAGTGGTTGCCGCCGCCCAGGCTGCCCAGCTGGCCGCGCTTCTCGTAGGCCCGGTCCGGGATGTCCACCCGGTCGTCCTCCACGGGGATGAAGTCGCGCTCGGTGACGGCGGAGCCCCGGCCCAGGGCCTTGGCGCCGTGGCGCACCACCTCCGCGAACGAGCGGTCCGACACCCGGCGCTGCTGCTGCACGCGGCTGGCGCCCACGCCCACGGCGATGCGGCGGGTGACCTGGTCGATCCACTGGCGGCGCTTGGCGGGGTCGGCGACGTCCTCGGCCATGAGGGAGGTCTGCAGCTGCACCATGCCGCAGCCGATGTCATAGCCGGCGGCGGTGGGGAGCAGGACGCCGTCGGTCTCCACGACGGTGCCGATGGGCACGCCGTAGCCCACGTGACAGTCGGGGGTGACGGCGACGCGGGTGACGCCGGGGAACGACGCGGCGTTGACCACCTGGTCGAAGACGGTGTCCTCCAGCCCGGGGACCTCGGGGCCCTCGCCCCACAGCAGCTTGTCCGAGAGGAACAGGTCCGCGTCGACCCGCATGCTCTTGGTCTTGGGCAGGACGTAATGGCCCTCGGCGGCCTTCTCCAGACGTTGCTTCCAACTCATGGCTTTCCTCCCCGGACAGGGGTGAACACGCGCGAGCGACGCAAACGTCCGGAACAAGCTGACTGTCCGGACCGGGTACGCCAGGGACCACCGAGGATGCGGGTGGAGCGGGCGGGAAGG
>NZ_SRLW01000561.1:0-2628 GCF_006518215.1 Myxococcus sp. AB025B | reverse complement strand
GGAGACCATGGCGCCTTCTCCATCACGGAGGACTTCGTCAGCCTGGTGGGCGTGGTGCCCCAGGTGCCGCCGCTGGACGACAAGGGGCAGCCGTGGGCGGGGCCGCAGGGCATTGGAGATCTGGCGCTGTACGCGCCGGCGCATGTGCTCGCGTCCATCACCGTGCCGTCTGGCTGGGTGGTGCACGCCACCGGCGCGGCCATGGGCGAGGTGCCGGAGCGTGACGGCCGGGTGCGCTACGCCTTCGCCGCGGGCGCGGTGCGCGACTTCCCCATCCTCGTGTCGAAGGGCTACGCGGTGTCCACGGCCACGGTGAACGGCGTCACGGTGGAGAGCCACTACGCCGCGCGCAACCAGGACGTGGGCGAGCGCGTGCTCAAGTACGCCACGTCCGCGCTGGCGGAGTTCGAGAAGCGCCTGGGGCCCTTGCCGTACACGCACTTCCGGGTGGTGGAGGCGCCGTTGTCAGGAGGGGCGGGCGGGATGGAGTTCCCCGGCCTCATCACCGTGGCGACGTCGCTGTACCGCGGCGTGGTGGACCCGCTCGAGATGGTGGCGGGCCACGTGGACCTGGAGCAACTGAAGGAAGTGATGGAGGCGCTGGGCCCGTTGGGCGCGGGGGCGCCGATGGCGCAGATGGGCGAGACGCTGGAGCGCACGCTGGAGTTCACCGTCGCGCACGAGGTGGCGCACCAGTACTTCGCGGGGCTGGTGGGCTCGGACCCCATCAACGCGCCCGTGGTGGACGAGTCCCTGGCGCAGTACGCGGCGCTGCTCTACATCGAGTGGAAGCACGGCAAGAAGGCCGCCGAGTCGATGCGCAAGGAAGCGCTGGTGGCGCCGTACCACATGTACCGGATGTCGGGCGGCGAGGACGCGCGGGCGGACCGGCCCACGGGCGCGTTCGATGGGGAGATGGAGTACGGCGCGCTGGTGTACGGCAAGGCGCCGCTGCTGCACCACGCGTCGCGCAAGCTGGTGGGCGACGCGGCCTTCTTCCAGGGCCTGCGCTCCTACGTGGACACGTACCGCTTCAAGTGGACGTGCAAGGAGTGCTTCACCAAGGAGCTCGCCAAGGCGAGTCCCGGCAACGGCAAGGCGCTCGAGCGGCTGCGCGTGCGCTGGTGGCAGGAGGCGCGCGGTGACGATGACCTGGGCCTGCCCAACCTGGACTCGGTGATGGACAGGCTGGGGGCGGGCAGCAGTGGCCTGGACGCGGAGGCGCTGGACGCCCAGGCCAAGGAGCTGCTGGAGCAGCTGCTGCCCTCACTGTTGGGACAGTGAGGGCAGGGCGCCTTCAGTCGAAGAGCGCCTGGACGAACTCGCGCGGCTCGAAGCGGCGCAGGTCGGCGACCTTCTCGCCCACGCCCACCCAGACCACGGGCAGCTTGAGCTCGTCGCAGATGCCGATGATGACGCCGCCCTTGGCGGTGCCGTCGAGCTTCGTCAGGGCGATGGCGGTGACCCCCACGGCCTCGTGGAACTGCTTGGCCTGCTGGATGGCGTTCTGGCCGTTGGTGGAGTCGAGCACCAGCAGCACCTCGTGCGGCGTGCCCGGCATGGCCTTGTCCATGACGCGCTTGACCTTCTTCAGCTCCTCCATCAGCGGCGCCTTGGTGTGGAGCCGGCCCGCCGTGTCGGCGATGACGACGTCGGCGCCCTCGGCCTGGGCCTTCTTGATGGCGTCGAAGATGACCGAGCCCGGGTCTCCGCCCTCGGCGCCCTTCACGAGCTGCGCCTTGGCGCGCTCGGCCCACACGTCGAGCTGCTCGGTGGCCGCCGCGCGGAACGTGTCGCCCGCGGCCAGCACCACCTTCTTGCCCTCGCCGGTGAGCTTCGCGGCCAGCTTGCCGATGGTCGTCGTCTTCCCCGCGCCGTTGACGCCCACCACCATGACGACGTGCGGCGGACCGCCGCCCTCCAGCGAGCGCGGCACCGGCAGGTCGACGATGCGCGCCACCTCCGTGCGGATGAGGTCCTTGATGCGCTCGGAGTCCTTCAGCTCGCTGCGCTTGAGCTTCTCGCGCGCCACGTCCACGAGCGTGCTCGCGGTGCGCACGCCGATGTCCGCGGTGAAGAGAATCTCCTCCAGCTCCGCCAGCACGGACTCGTCCACCTGGCGCTGCGAGCCGAACAGCCCGTTGAGGCGGGCCATGAAGCCCTGGCTCTTGGTCTTGTCCAGGCCCTGGGCCAGCGTGCGGCCCGCCTCCGCCTCCACCTTGGCGCGGGCGGCGGCCTCCTCGGCGCGGCGGGCCTCCTCGACGGCGGCGGCCTCGCGGGCGCGCTCCTCCTCCAGGAGTCGCTGGGCCTCGGCCTGCTCGCGCTTGCGCCGCTCACGGGCCTCGTCGTCGGCGGCCTTCTTCGCGCGGTACTCGACGCGCTTCTCCTCCTCCTCGCGCTCCTTGAGGGCGCGGGCCTGCTCCTCCAGCCGGGCGCGCTCGCCGGCGTCCGGGGTGGTCCGGGCCGCGCGGGTCAGCTCCTCGCGCTGGCGGGCCAGCTCCTGGGCGCGGGCGTGACGGTCATCGGCTCGGGCAGCGGCATCCCGTTCAAGATTGATTCGGGCGGCAAGGTGCGCGACGCGCGCGCGGGCTCGCTGGACTACTTCGTCGCGACCACGGACACCTTCGG
>NZ_SRLW01000560.1:0-2629 GCF_006518215.1 Myxococcus sp. AB025B | reverse complement strand
TCCCGCCCCTTCGCCTGCCACTGCCTCGCCGCCGCGCGCAACTGCTCCAGGAACGCCGCATCCTCCTGCCCCTCGTCCAACCACCGCTTCAGCGTGGGCCAGCTCCCGATGAGCGACTCGTGCACCAGCTCCACCGACGAGCCCGAGCTCCCGCCCGTCTGGATGACCAGCAGCCGCGCCTGCACCCACCCCTCGATGAGCCGCTGGAGCGCGTCGGTGTCCCGCGTCAGCTCCCGCAGCTCCTCCATCGACACGATCGCCCGCGTGCGCTCCGCGGTGACCAGCCTCAGGCACACCGCGCGCGCCAGCGCCCGCTCCTGGGACGACAACCCCGCCAGCACGCTGTCCGCATGCGTCGCCAGCGCGCCCGAGATTCCCCCCATCCGCTGGTACGCGCCCTCCGTCAGCAGCCTCCGGCCCGGGTCTCTCGCCTCCCACAGCCGCGTGGCCGCGAACTGGAGCAGCGGCAGCGCGCCCGGCGTCGTCTCCAGGTGCTGGAGCATCTGGTCCACCATCTCCGGGGACTCGAACCGATAGCCCGCCAGCTCCGCGGGCTGCACGAGCGCATCCCTCAGCCCGTCCTGCTGCGGCGCCGTGAGGAAGAACAGCCCCGGCGACAGCTCCGCCATGAACCGCTCGTCCTCCGACACCCGGTCCAGGAAGTCCGAGCGCAGGGAGAGCACCACGCGGATGGGCGACGTCGCGTCGTCCGCGATGCCCGACAGGCAGGCGGTGAAGGCGCGGCGCTCGGCCGCGTCCGGCACCAGCGTGTACAGCTCCTCGAACTGGTCGATGAAGAGCACGATGCGCCGGCGCTCCCGCCGCGCGCGGGCCCGCAGCACGGCGCCCACGTAGCCGGGCTCCCGGCGCAGATGCGCGGAGATCTGCTGCTGCTTACGCAGGTCCTCCTCCAGCGTGGGGGATGACGTGACGAGCGGCGCCACCATGCTGGCCAGCGCGGCCAGCGGGTCCCTCCCCGGGCGGATGATGAGCGACTCCCAGGGGATGCCCGAGCGCTTGAGCACCGGCACCAGCCCGGCGCGCACGAAGGACGACTTGCCCGCGCCCGAGGGCCCGACGACGGCGAGCAGCGGCCGGTCCTGCAGCCGGTTGACCAGCGCCGCCGTCTCCCGCGCCCGCCCGAAGAACCGCGCCGAGTCCTCCTCCTGGAACGAGCCGAGGCCCGCATAGGGACTCTCGTCCACGCCGACGTCGGGGATGAACCGGCCGGGCAGGAACGGCTCCAGCGCGCGCAGCACCGCGAGCGCATCCGGGAAGCGCTGCTCCTTGGGCTTGAGCAGGCAGCGGTCCACCACCGAGGCCAGCTCCCCCGGGATGTCCGGCAGCACCGCGCGCAGCTGCGGCATCGGCTCGTCCATCATCGCCGTCACCATCAACTGCGGGCCCCGCAGCGGCTCCAGCGGGTGTCTGCCCGAGAGCATCCGGAACAACATGATGCCCACCGCCCAGATGTCCGTGCGGTGGTCCACGCCCACGCCGTTGCCCCACTGCTCCGGGGACATGTACGCCAGCGTCCCCAAGAGCGCACCCTGGCGCGTCAGGTGGACCGACTGGTCCATCCGGCCCGGCGGGGGGAGCAGCCGCAGGCCCTCCAGCAGGACGCGCGGGTCCGTCTCCGCGCCGTGCTCGTCCCCCTGCAGCACCTTCGCGATGCCGAAGTCGAGCACCTTGATGGTGCCCGCGTCCGTCACGATGATGTTCTCCGGCTTCAAGTCGCGGTGGACGATCTTGTGCGCGTGCGCGCACGACAGCGCCCGCAGCACCGGGGACATCAGCTCCACGGCGCGCGACGGCGGCAGGCGCGGGCTGCTCTTGAGCAGCCGGTCCATCGGCTGCCCCTGCAGGTACTCCAGCACCATGTAGGGGCTGCCATGGGCCTCGCCCACCTCGTAGATGATGACGATGTTCTCATGGCTGCACCGCGCGGTGGTGCGGGCCTCCAGGATGAAGCGCTGGCTGAACTGCGCGTCCTTCGAGTGCAGCAGCTTGATGGCCACCCGGCGGCCCAGGCGCGTGTCCCGCGCCAGGAAGACGGTGCCCATGCCTCCGCTGCCGAGCTGCCGGATGAGCTCGTAATGCTGGATGCGGGCTCCGGGGCCGAAGGCTCCGAGACCCACCGGAAGCGGAGCGCTGGGGTGGGGCGCACTGCGGGCGGACAGCGAGGGTTCTGGCTTCATGGTCTGCACTCGACGAGGCGGGGGGACACCTCTGGGAAGCACGCGCGGCCCGCGCCACCGCGAAGGGTGCGGGCCGTTCATCGGGGACGCGGAAATGAGCGCTGGCGCGCCAGGGATGGGGCCTCGGGCCCGTCCCTGGTCGCGGGGGTGACTGACGCCAGCCTGGGCGAGAGCGTGGGGGGACTCGGGAGTCGGACTTTCCGGAGAAAGCTCTCGTTGCCAATCTTGAGCGGACGCGTCTGCTTGCCTATGTGAACGCGAGGGCAGGCGTCTGTCATTTGATGGGCGCCGGGCCGGAACCACGGGGTGTGGATCTGATCCTGAGCAGCGAGTGAGCAGACAAGCAGGGGGACCGCCGGGTGACTGATGGTCGATGGGAGGGGAGGTTGCTGGCGGGTTGAGCCACAGGAGGACATCCGACGATGCCGAAG
>NZ_SRLW01000055.1:0-41050 GCF_006518215.1 Myxococcus sp. AB025B | reverse complement strand
AATCCGGACCGGGCGCGAGTACGGCACCCGTCGCGGCCCCCGAGCCCACGCAGAGCGAGTTCGCCCCCACCACCATGCGCGTGCGCAAGCGCAACGGCACCGCCGAGTCGGTGGACCTGAACAAGATTGTCCGCGCGGTGGGCAAGAGCTGCGTGGGGCTGTCGCGCGTGGACGTGATGCGCGTGGCCACGAAGACCATCTCCGGCCTCTACGACGGCGCCACCACGCGCGAGCTGGACAGCCTGTCCATCCAGACCGCCGCCGCGCTCATCGTCGAGGAGCCCGAGTACGCGCGCCTGTCCGCGCGGCTGCTCGCCACGTTCATCCAGAAGGAGGTCAGCAACCAGGACATCCACTCCTTCAGCCAGTCGGTGGCGGCGGGCCACAAGCACGGCCTCATCGCGGACCGCCTGCTGCAGTTCGTCCAGGCCAACGCGCGCAAGCTCAACGCGGCCATCGACCCGTCGCGCAATGACCTGTTCGAGTACTTCGGCCTGCGCACCGTCTACGACCGCTACCTCCTGAAGAACCCGCAGACGCGCGAGGTGCTGGAGACGCCGCAGGAGTTCTTCCTGCGCGTGGCGTGCGCGCTCAGCGGCGACAACGCGCGCGAGGCCATCGAGCTGTACCGGCTGTTCAGCTCGCTGGAGTACCTGCCCAGCTCCCCCACCCTGTTCAACTCCGGCACGCGCCACGAGCAGCTGTCCAGCTGCTTCCTGTTGGACTCGCCGGCGGACGACCTGGACGCCATCTACCGGAAGTACTCGGACATCGCGATGCTGTCCAAGTTCTCCGGCGGCATCGGCGTGGGCTACCACCGCGTGCGCGCGCGCGGCTCGCTCATCCGCTCCACCAACGGTCACTCCAACGGCATCGTCCCCTGGCTCAAGACGCTGGATGCGTCCGTGGCCGCGGTGAACCAGGGCGGCAAGCGCAAGGGCGCGTGCTGCGTGTACCTGGAGACGTGGCACGCGGACATCGAGGACTTCCTCGAGCTGCGCGACAACACCGGCGACGAGGCCCGCCGCACCCACAACCTGAACCTGTCCAACTGGGTGCCGGACCTGTTCATGAAGCGGGTGGAGACGGAGGGCGACTGGAGCCTCTTCGACCCGAAGGTGGTCCCGCACCTGACGGACCTGTACGGCGCGGAGTTCGAGAAGGCCTACGTCGAAGCCGAGGCCGCCGGCCTGGCGATGCGCAAGGTGAAGGCGCGTGACCTTTACGCGCGGATGATGAAGACGCTCGCCCAGACGGGCAACGGCTGGATGACCTTCAAGGACATCTGCAACCGCAAGAGCAACCAGACGGGCCGTCCGGAGAACGTCATCCACCTGTCCAACCTGTGCACCGAAATCCTGGAGGTGACGAGCCAGGGTGAGACGGCGGTGTGCAACCTGGGCTCGCTGAACCTGGGCCGGATGGTGGTGGACGGGAAGTTCGACTTCGAGCGGCTGCGCGCCAACGCCCAGCTCGCGCTCAAGCAGTTGGACCGGGTCATCGACCTGAACTACTACCCCATCCCCACGGCGGCGGACTCCAACCGCCGCTGGCGGCCGGTGGGCCTGGGGCTGATGGGCCTGCAGGACGTCTTCTTCCAGCTCAAGCTCCCGTTCGACGCGCCCGAGGCGCGGGCCCTGTCGAAGAAGATCTCCGAGGAGATCTACTTCGCGGCGCTGACCACCTCGTGCGAGCTGGCCGAGCAGTTCGGCGCGCACCCGTCCTTCCCGGAGACGCGGGCGGCGAAGGGTGAGCTGCAGTTCGAGAGCTGGGGCGTGACGCCGGAGGACCCGGCGCGGTGGGCGGCGCTGCGTGCTCGCATCCAGCAGCACGGCCTGCGCAACTCGCTGATGATTGCGATTGCGCCCACGGCGACGATTGCGTCCATCGCGGGCTGCTACGAGTGCATCGAGCCGCAGGTGTCCAACCTGTTCAAGCGCGAGACGCTCTCGGGTGACTTCCTGCAGGTGAACCGCTACCTGGTGCGCGACCTCCAGGCGCTGGGGCTGTGGAACGAGTCGGTGCGCAACCGCATCAAGCTGGCCGAGGGCAGCGTGCAGGACCTGACGGAGCTGCCGGAGAACCTGCGCGCCGTCTACCGCACGGCGTGGGAGCTGCCCATGCGCTCGCTCATCGACATGGCGGCCGACCGCGGCGCCTTCATCGACCAGAGCCAGTCGCTCAACCTCTTCGTGGAGACGCCGAACATCGGCAAGCTCTCCTCGATGTACTTCTACGCGTGGCAGAAGGGGCTGAAGACGACGTACTACCTGCGCTCGCGTCCGGCCACGCGCATCGCCAAGGCGACCATCGCCGGCAACGGCGCCACCGCGACGGCGCCCGTCACGCCCGCCCCCGAGGCCAAGGCCGCCAAGGTGACGGACGCGGAGGCCGTGGCGTGCTCGCTGGAGAACCCCGAGGCCTGCGAGGCGTGCCAGTAAAGAGTTCCTGATTCACAGACTTTTCGTCCTGGCGAGCACGCGTGAGAACGCGTGCTCGTTTTGTTTTGTGCGGGTGTGTCACGCACGGTGCGGAACCCGCATGAAGGCGCACGTAAGCAAGAGTTGTTCAGCGCACGCGGACGCGCACGACCCTCGGGAGAATCAGCGGTCGCGGAGGATCCACGCAGCAGCCTGCATGGTATGGATCGCGCCCATGCTGCTCGAACCCGGCCTGAACCTGACGCTGCGCCCCATGGCGTATCCGGTTTTCTTCGAGATGTACCGGAATGCCATCAAGAACACCTGGACCGTGGAGGAGGTGGATTTCTCCACGGACCTGGTGGACCTCCGCTCGAAGATGACGGACGCGGAGCGACACCTCATCCACCGGCTGGTGGCCTTCTTCGCGACGGGCGACAGCATCGTCGGCAACAACCTGGTGCTGAACCTGTACAAGCACCTCAACGCGCCCGAGGCGCGGATGTACCTGTCGCGCCAGCTCTACGAGGAGGCGCTGCACGTCCAGTTCTACCTGACCCTGCTGGACACGTACGTGCCGGACCCGGGTGAGCGCGCGAAGGCGTTCGCGGCCATCGACAACATCCCCTCCATCCAGCGCAAGGCCCGGTTCTGCATGAAGTGGATGGACAGCATCCACGACGTGGACACGCTGAAGACGAAGGAGGACCGGCGCCGGTTCCTCTTGAACCTCATCTGCTTCGCGGGCTGCATCGAGGGGCTCTTCTTCTTCGCGGCCTTCGCGTACGTGTACTTCCTGCGCAGCAAGGGCCTGCTCAACGGGCTCGCGGCGGGGACGAACTGGGTGTTCCGCGACGAGAGCGCGCACATGGCGTTCGCCTTCGAGTGCATCCAGGTGGCCCGCAAGGAGGAGCCGGACCTCTTCGACGCGAAGATGGAGCGCGACGTGGAGGCGATGATTCGCGAGGCGGTGGAGTGCGAGACGCAGTTCGCGCAGGACCTCCTGAGCGGCGGCGTCGCGGGCTTGTCCGTGCAGGAGATGCGGGGCTACCTCGAGTACACGGCGGACCAGCGGCTGCAGATGCTGGGCATCTCCCCGGTGTTCAAGACGAAGAACCCGCTGTCCTTCATGGACCTGCAGGACGTGCAGGAGCTCACCAACTTCTTCGAGCGCCGCGTGTCCGCCTACCAGGTCGCGGTGGGCGTGGGCGCCGCGGGCGACGTCGTGCTCGACGCGACGTTCTGAGTCGGTTCGACGACGGGCCCGAGCACGACCGGGCCCGTCGTTCTTCGTGGGAAGTCGTCTCGGTAGAGGCTGACGGCGCACCTCCTGGCGCCTCGCATCCCGAAACGACCTGAGACCTCCAGGCACGTCGAAACAGACCCCACCCGGGCGATTGTCTTTGACATCGCGATGCCACGCCCCCGCGCGCACGACGTGCTCGAACGCCAGACGACACCATCACGTACGGCGGCCCCGAAAGGCCACTTCGGCTCGGCTTGCGCTGGCCCCTCAATCCCCCCCACAAGAGACAGCTCAAACAGAAGACATCCACCACCATCCAGCGGATGGCGCACGACACCGTGTCCCGACACGTCGCTGTCGTCGGCGAAGCCCTGCTCCGCGAAAAGGTGACCATGGCCGTCAGTACTGGAAAGCACATCGACCCCGGCGGCTGCGCCGCCTGCTCCATCGAGCTGACGGTGCCTCCAGGCACACAGGGCCTCGAGCCGCGCTTGGCCATCGCCCAAAGCTGGGAGCGGATGACCCATGACGAGCCCCCGTGGGACTTGAAGACCCACGCGCGCTGGACGAGCTGCGACACCTGGCAGGTCTACACTCATGACCACGACGTCTGGGGCAACCAGACTCGCATCGAGCTGCAGGGACAGGGCGTCATCACCGCGTCATTCGACTCCGACCTCCATACCTACCTCAGCAAGCGCCGGCTGCCGCCTCTCAGGAGACCGAGCGCGCGCGAGCCCCTGCACCAGCATGGCCGCCACGAATCACCTCCGGACGCAATCCGAGACATCGGCGGCACGTCGACGAAGAACGGGCGGGTGTCCATCGGCGGAGCGCGCCCGCGGTGAATCCCTCGGGTGTCACGTGATAGACAGGGGGCACACCATGGACCGCGCCGCCCTGCTCTTCTGGCTCTGGATGCTCTTCTTCACCGTCAACGCGCTGTGGGCGCTGAGTCAGGCGGCCGTGGCCAGCTCGTTCGGCGTCCGGCCCACGCTGGTGAAGCTGGGCGTCGGCCCGCGCCTCTTCACCCTGTCACTCGGTGGCATCCAGTGGGCGCTGCGGCCCCTGGTCCCCTTCGGCAGCGCGGTGAGCTTCGAGGACCCGACGCAGGACGCGGCGTCCTCGAAGGCGCCGGCCGACAACCGCCTGCGCCAGCTGCCCGTCGCGCTGCACGCGGCCACCATCGTGCTGCCGTGGGCCGTGCTCGTCGGAGTCGCCATGGCCTGCCTGGGCCCTGGTGAGGGCCTGCGCCACTTCGTCACCGGCTTCGCCCTGCCCTTCCAGGTCTCGCTCCTCCCGGAGCGAATCGAGCGCTTCGTCGCCGTGCTGCGCGACGGAGAGTTCCTGCGCGCCTGGGGCCTGCTCAGCGCCAAGGTGGCCGCCGCCAACCTGCTGCCGCTGCCCGTGCTCGCGGGCGGCTCGCTCGTGATGCTCCCGTGGCGCAACCAGCGCGAGCGCGTGCCCGTCTGGGCCGCGAGCCTCAACCTGCTGATGATGGCCTTCGCGCTGCCCTGGGCCTGCTACGTCGTCTACCTGCTGGGCACCACGGTCCTCCGCTAAGGCGCCCGGAGCGCGAGCGCCTCCCCCCACGAGCAAGGCCCGCCACCGTGAACCTCCCGGCGACGGGCCCTTGATTCAGCGATGCGGTGACGCGCACCGCGACCCGGACTCACACCGGCGAGCGCGTGCGGCTCCGGTCCTGGGCGATGCGCTCCGCCCGCTCGGCGTCCAGCGAGCGCTCCGCCGTGCGCGCCGAGATCGCCGCGGCCGGCGCGAACACGGAGCGGTACACCGCCGCCGCCAGGCCACCGCCCAGCAGCGGCGCGATGATGAACATCCACAGCTGGCCCAGCGCCTGCCCCCCCGCGAACACCGCGGGCCCCAGGCTGCGCGCGGGGTTCACGGAGGTGTTCGTCACGGGGATTCCCACCAGGTGGATGAGCGTCAGCACCAGGCCAATCGCCAGCCCCGCGAAGCCCACCGGCGCCCGCGCGTCCGTCGCGCCCAGCACCGTCAGCACCAGCAGGAACGTCAGCGCCACCTCCGCCAGGAACGCCGCCCCCGCGCCATACCCTTCCGGAGACGCGATGCCGTACCCGTTGGAGCCCAGCCCCGCCACCGACGCCTGGTAGCCCCCAGGCACGCCCTTGGCGATGAGCAGCACCACGCCCGCCGCCAGCACCGCGCCCAGACACTGCGCCACCACGTAGCCCAGGATGTGCTTGGTCTCGAACTTGCCCGCCAGCGTCAGCCCCACCGTCACCGCCGGATTCACGTGGCAGCCGGAGATGGGGCCAATCGCATACACCATGGCCAGCAAGGACAGCCCGAAGGCGAACGACACGCCCAGGAAACCGATGCGGTCCCCCGCCAGCACGGCCGCTCCCACGCCGCCGAGCACCAGGACGAACGTCCCGATGAACTCGGCCAGGTATTTCCGCATCCCGTCATTCACCCCGGCTGACACCGCAGCCGGGGTCCTTCTGTCCGTCGGCGAACGCATGCGAATCCTCTCTCGCCGCGCTCCTGCCGGACACGGACACTCGCGCCCGGCGCCTCGCGGCGCCAGCAGTCCCAACCGGGACGCTGTGCACGCACGCTCCGGTGACAAAGCGCCACCCCGCTCCATGCTCGGGGGCCAGTTGTCACGCGGAGCGCCCGAGGCGCCGTCACCCTCGAGCCGGCGGGAGGACGGGCCTCCTCCCACACGGCCGGGTCCCGCCTGGGCCTACTTGCCCTTCATCACGCCGATGAACGGCACGTTGCGCAGCTTCTCCGCGAAGTCCAGGCCGTAGCCGACGACGAAGAGGTCGTCGATGATGAAGCCCTTGTAGTCGATGTCGATCTTCGTGCGCGCCCGCGACGGCTTCTCCAGCAGCGAGCACAGCTTCAGCGACGCCGGGTGCCGCGCGCGGAGGTTCTCCAACAGGAAGCTCATGGTGAGCCCCGTGTCGATGATGTCCTCGATGATGAGCAGGTGCTTGCCCGCCATCGGCTTGCTGACGTCGGTGGTGATGCGCACCTCGCCCGTCGTCTCCGTTCCGCCCTGGTAGCTGGACACGCCCAGGAACTCCAGCGTGAGCGGGAGGTCCACCGCGCGCGCCAGGTCCATGGCGAAGAACGTGGAGCCCTTCAACACACAGACGAGGGTGAGCTCCTTGCCCGCGTAGTCCCGGGTGATTTCGGCACCCAGCTCCTTCACGCGCGCCTGCAGCTTGTCCTCGGGAATCAGGACGCCGACTTCCTGCTCGTAGAACGCCAAGGTCTCCTCCGCGCTACACGTAGGCGTTGTTCATGATCTCCCCGAAGCCGCCGCCTCCGGGGACGATGTACTGCCTGTCATCCAGGCCCCGCTCCTTCTCCCAGAGCGCGCCCGGCGCCGTGCCGAACACCTCCGGCGGGGACAACCCCCGGTCCAACCGCAGCGCGTAGATGATGACGTCCGGGTGGTCCGTCGTCATGCGCCGCAGGTACTCCGGCGTGACGATGAGGTTCAGGGTGATGATGCGCCGGGGGGTGCCGGGCACCTTGTCTTTGTAAAGCGTGATGGCCGTGGACAGGCTGCCGCCCGTGGCGCCCATCGGGTCCGGGAAGAGCACGAACGCGTCATCCACGTCCCCGCCAATCTTCGCGCCGCCGATCTGCGAGCCCACCACCGCCTCGGCCGCGTCGATCATCCGGCTCATGATGATGTGGTCCTGGCGCACCACCGTCGGGTCCACCGTCGCGTTGAGCAGGTCGTACGTCACCTGCGACGGCAGCGTGCCCGCCCGCGCGATGTTCACCGTCACCACCCGCACTTGCGGGTCGATGACCTCGCCCTGGTAGAGCCCCTGCGGCGTGGAGTCGATCATCCGGGTGGGCAGGCTCACCATCTTCCGGGGGAACTCCGCGTTCACCACCGTCTTCACCAAATCAATGTAGAGCGTCTCCACCAGCCGGTTGATCTGCGGCTGGATGACGCCCTTGGCGCACAGGGTGGCCAGCTGGGAGAGCAGGAACGGATTGCCCACCAGGTGGACGTTGGGTCCATAGTGGTGGGTCATCTCGTTCAGCTTGAAGGGCACGTTCGCGTACAGGGTGTCGCGCATCCGGTCGTCTCCTCTCGCGCCCGCGCCCCCGCGGGCGCCCACGCTGCTGTCAGTCGAACAACTCCAGCGTCTGCGGCGGCGTGCCCTCGGAGGGCTCCGGCACGTGACACTTGCGGCAGCGCGGCTCGTACGCGCCCGCAGCGCCCACCACCACCCGCTCACCACTGGACACGATGCGCTGGGAGCGATTGGCCGGATTCCCACACACCACGCAGATGGCCAGTTCCTTCGTCACGTACTCCGCGACGGCCATCAACTGCGGCATCGGTTCGAACGGGCGCCCCTGGTAGTCCTGATCCAGCCCCGCGCAGATGACCCGCAGGCCCTTGTTGGCGAGCGCCTCCACCACCGCGACCACTTCGGTGCCGAAGAACTGCACCTCGTCGATGCCCACCACCTGCGTGTCGGGCGCCAACCGGTAAAAAATCTCTTCAGCCCGCTCCACCGGCGTGGACGTCACCCGGAGCTTCGAGTGGCTGACGACCGACGTCTCGTCGTACCGGTTGTCGATGCGGGGCTTGAACACCTGCACCTTCTGCTTGCCGTACACGGCACGCTGGACGCGGCGGATCAACTCCTCCGTCTTACCGGAGAACATCGAACCGCAGATGACCTCTATCCACCCGATATCTTTGGGGAATTGGTGCAAGTTAGCTCGCCTGGCCTGGGGGCGGAGGGGCGCGGATAGTCTGTCACCCCCCCGCTGGAGTCAACCGCCATCCGCGTGCCCGTGACACGGCCCGCCATGTCGTCCCCGCCCGTCCGCCCGCCTGCCCCTCCACGCCGCCTTCGAGCGCTGGCAAGCCGCTTGAAAGGGAGTGGTCCGGACGCAGGCGTGGGCGGGGAGGTGGGGCGTGGCGACGACGACGGTGGAGCAGGTCCAGGGCGCAATCCAGGGTGGTCGGGCTTCTTTCTATGCGTCACCGGCGTCGGTGGCGCTGCTGATGCTCAACCTGATGGACGGGCTGTTCACGCTGCTGTTCCTGCAGCTGGGCGTGGCGGAGGAGCTCAACCCGCTCATGCGCCTGGCCTACGAGCAGTCACCGATGTTCTTCATGTTCTCCAAGCTGCTCATCGTGAACGCGGGCCTGTGGCTCCTGTGCCTGCACCGCCGGCTGAGGGCCAGCCGCGTCGCCATCCGGGCGGGCGCCGTCGTGTACGGCATCATCGTGGTCTACCATCTGGCTTTTCTGACCCACCTGGTCCTGCACTGGCCGGGAGCCCTCGGGTAGTCCCGCTCGCGCCTGTCGGACTGTGCGCGAGTGGAACAATCGCAACACGAAGCCATCACCATACACTTGCATTTTGCACCCGGGATGTCCCAGGCTTCCCGCCAGCTCCGACCTTTCGGGTTCGGGGGGGGACCATGAACATCACCGACGTCCGGGTGTTTCCGGTCGAAGAGGACAAGCTCAAGGCGTACGTCACCATCACCCTGGATCACTGCTTCGTCATTCGCGACTTGAAGGTCATCCACGGCTCCTCGGGGCTGTTCATCGCGATGCCGGCGAAGAAGCGGAAAGATGGGACGTACAAGGACATAGCCCACCCGCTCAACGCGGATACGCGCAGTCAGATGGAGCGCGTCATCCTCATGGAGTACGAGCGGCACCTCCATCAGGCGCAAGCCGGGATGCTCGGTCCGATGCCAGCGGATCTCGACTAACGTCCTTCACATCGGCGCGTGTCCAGGTTAGTCAGCGGCTCCATCATGCAGCCGCGCGACTTCAAGATCTTCGCCGGGAGCTCGAATCCCGGCCTGGCTCACCGAATCTGCGAGTACCTCAAGCGTCCGCTCGGCAAGGCCGAGGTGGGTCGCTTCTCCGACGGTGAAATCCACGTCGAGATTGGAGAGAACGTCCGCGGTCACGACGTCTTCATCTTCCAGTCCACGTGCCCGCCGGCCAACGACCACCTGATGGAGATGCTCATCATGTGCGACGCCCTGAAGCGGGCGAGCGCGGGCTCCATCACGGCGGTGATTCCGTACTACGGGTACGCACGCCAGGACCGCAAGGTGGCGCCGCGCACGCCGATCACCGCCAAGCTCATCGCGGACCTGCTGGAGGTCGCGGGCGCCGAGCGCGTGGTGTCCATGGACATGCACGCCGGGCAGATCCAGGGCTTCTTCAACATCCCCTCGGACCACCTGTACGGCTCGCCGGTGTTCCTGGAGGACCTGCGCAAGCGCTTCCCGGAGTCGCAGGAGCTCGTCATCGTGTCGCCGGACGCCGGCGGCGTCGAGCGCGCGCGCGCCTACTCCAAGCGGCTGAACACGGGCCTGGCCATCATCGACAAGCGCCGCCCGCGCCCCAACGCCTCGGAGGTGATGAACCTCATCGGCGACGTGACGGGCAAGGACGCGGTGCTGGTGGACGACATGGTGGACACCGCCGGCACGCTCACCCAGGCGGCCGCGGCGCTCAAGGCCAAGGGCGCCCGCCGCGTGGTCGCCTACGCGGTGCACCCCATCCTCTCCGGCCCCGCCATCCAGCGCATCCAGGACTCGGTGCTGGAGGAGGTCGTCTTCACGGACACGGTGCCGCTGTCGCCCGCGGCCCTGGCCTGCTCGAAGATCCGCGTGCTCACCACCGAGCGCCTCTTCGGGGAAGCCATCGCCCGCATCCACCGGGCCGACTCGCTCAGCTCGCTGTTCGTCTGAGGAGCCAGTCGCCCGGCCACCGGGCGACTTGACTCCATGTCGGGGGGCTGGCATGTCCGGCCTCCTCCAACGGCCTCTTTCCATGGGCGCCGTCTTCGGGGCCCGCCACTGGGGCGGGATGCCGAGGGCGCCGGGGGCTGTTGGCAACCGTCGTTGCATCCCCCAACAAAGGTATTTCCATGTCCACCGACAAGAGCACCCTTGAGGCGAAGGCGCGTGAAGGTTCCGGCAAGGGCTCTGCCCGCCGTCTGCGCGGCCAGGGTCTGGTCCCCGCCGTGGTGTACGGCAAGCACCTGGAGAAGCCGGTGCACATCGCCGTGGACCCCAAGGGCGTGAAGGCGGCCATCAACACGCCGCACAAGTTCAACACGCTCATCCAGCTGAAGCTGGCCGGCGGCGACCAGCAGGTCCTCCTGAAGGACTACCAGATGGACCCGGTCACGCGCGCCATCCTGCACGTGGACTTCATCGGCGTGCGTGAGAACGAGCAGGTGAAGGTGAACGTGCCGCTCGTGCTGACGGGCAAGGCGCAGGGCGTGGCGGACGGTGGTCTGCTCACCCAGGCCCGCCGCGAGCTCGAGGTGTGGGCGCTGCCGAACGCCATCCCGGAGCGCATCGAGGTGGACGTGACGGCGATGAAGATCGCCGAGGCGCTGCACGTCAACGACGTGAAGCTGCCCACGGGCGTCTCCATCAAGACGAACGTCAACTACACGCTGGCCGTGCTGAGCGCGCCCGAGTCCGCCGAGGCGGCTCCGGCGGCGGCGGCTCCCGCGGCGGCTCCGGCGGCGAAGGCCGGCGACAAGGCGGCCCCCGCGGCGGCGGCCAAGGCTCCCGCGAAGAAGTAGTCCTCTTCCGGTGTACCCTGGACACGGGGCCGGCCTCGTCGGAGGCGGGCCCCGTTTCTTTTTGGAGTTCCCATGAAGCTCATCTGCGGGCTGGGCAACCCGGGGCGCGAGTACGAGCGGCACCGGCACAACATCGGGTTCATGGTGGTGGAGGCGATGCTGTCGCGCGCCCGCGCCGAGCTGAACCAGGAGAAGTTCGCCGCCAGGGTGGGCCAGGGCACGCTCGCGGGCGAGCGCGTGCTCTTCGTGGAGCCCCAGACGTTCATGAACCTGTCGGGCCGCTCGGTGGCCGAGGCGGCGCGGTTCTACAAAATCCCCCCCGAGGACGTGCTCGTCATCCACGACGAGCTGGACCTGCCCATGGGGCGGCTGCAGCTCAAAGCGGGCGGCGGCTCGGGGGGCCACAACGGGCTCAAGAGCATCGTCTCGAGCCTGGGCTCGGAGGCCTTCATCCGGCTGCGCTTCGGCATCGACAAGCCGGAGGGCCCCAACGCGCGCGAGCGGGTGGCCGGCTACGTCCTGTCCAATTTCGACGACGGGGAGCGCCGCCAGCTGGAGGACCTCATCCCCCGGGCGCTGGACATGACGGAGTGCTGGGTGCGGGAGGGGCTGTCGGTGGCGATGAACCGGTTCAACCGGAAGGCCTGATCCTCCAGGGAAGCGGCCGGGCGGGCTTTCCGGGTGCTTGACTTGCCCTGGGGCGCCTCCTAGAAGGCCCGTTCGCTCGCTGGAGGCTGCTCTGGCGGGATGTTCTTTTCCAGCTTCCCGTGTTCTGCACGGGACGTAGCGCGAAGGTGACGGGCGCGCGGTTTCCCGTCCCCGGTGGTGGCCCTCCAGGCCGCTCGCCGTTTCCCCGCTCCTCGGATGGTCCGAGGGGCACTCGACCCCAAGGGGAGAGAAAACATGGCAGAGACGCAGGCCGCCAAGCGGCTTCGTGAGTACGAGACCATCTTCCTGGTCAAGCCGGACCTGACGGACGACAACGTGGACAAGCTCAAGGAGCGCGTCCGTGGCATCGTCGACCGCGAGGGCGGCAAGGTCCTCCGCTTCACGGTGTGGGGCAAGAAGAAGACCCTGTTCCCCGTGGCCAAGCAGCCCCGCGCCATCTACGTGCACGCCAGCTACCTGGGCGGCTCGAAGCTGGTGGCGGAGATCGAGCGCAACCTGAAGAACCTGGATGAGGTCACCCGCTACATCTCCGTGAAGAAGGCGGATGAGGTGGACCCCGACACGCGCCCGGTCCTCGAGGACCTGAAGCTGGCTGGCGACGTGGAGGAGACGCGTCCTGGGGCTCCCGCCGACCGCGAGGGTGGTTTCCGCGGCGATGGCGGCGAGGAGGCCGTTGGCGAGTCGGAGGAGGAGTCGTCCGAGGAGGCCTGAGCGCCACCCGGGACATTCTCTAGGGCCCTATCCAGGAAACGAGAAATTTCATGAGCAACGGTACGGACAGCAAGACGGGCGCGTCGTCGGGCGGCCGCAGTGGCGGCTTCGGCGGCGGTGGGCCGCGGGGTGACCGTGGTGGCGACCGCGGTGACCGTGGTGGCGACCGCGGTGATCGCGGCGGCATGGGTGGTGACGACGAGAAGCGCGGCGGTGGCCGTGGCTTCGGTCGCAAGAAGGTCTGCCGCTTCTGCGCGGAGAAGGACGCTTCGGTGGACTTCAAGGACCAGGCGACGCTGAAGTACTTCGTCACCGAGCGCGGCAAGATCATCCCCCGCCGCATCTCCGGCAACTGCGCGAAGCACCAGCGCGAGGTGGCGACGGCCATCAAGCGCGCCCGTGGCATCGCGCTGCTCCCCTACAACGCGGTGGTCGGCTGAGCGCCGGTCCGCACAGGAGACTGAACATGAAGGTCATTCTGCGTGAGGACATCGAGAACCTCGGCAAGTCCGGGGAGCTCGTCACCGTGAAGGACGGCTTCGGCCGCAACTACCTCCTGCCGCGCAAGAAGGCGGTTCTGGCCAGCGAGCAGAACCTCCGTCAGCTCGAGCACGAGAAGGCGGTCATCACCGCCCGCAACGCCAAGCTGAAGGGCGCCGCGGAGGAGCAGGCGAAGAAGGTCGGCTCCATCAAGGTCACCATCAAGCGCAAGGTGGGCGAGCAGGACAAGCTGTTCGGCTCCGTCACGGCGCTGGACATCGCGGAGGCCGTCGCGGCCCAGGGTCAGACGGTGGACCGCCGCGCCATCCACCTGCCCGAGCCCATCAAGACGCTCGGCAACTACGAGGTGGAGCTGCGCCTGCACCGCGAGGTGACGGCGAAGATCAAGGTCGAGGTCGCCGCCGAGTAACGGCGCGTCGCCTTCACCCTCGTCGCATCGAAGAGGCCGTCCGGGGCAACCCGGGCGGCCTCTTCATTTCCGGTCCCCTGCCCTGTCCGGCTGGCGCCGTCGCCGGTCCGTCCCACGACAGACGCGTGGAGGGGCCAGCGCGGGGTGCGTATCCCGGTGGGGACAGGAGGCTCGCCCATGAGCACGCCCGCACCGACGACGTCTTCCGAAGCCCATCACCCGGACCTGGACTGGCTGCGCGTCGTGGCCATCCTCGTGCTGCACCTGTTCCACACGGGGATGATGTTCAACACGTGGGACTGGCACGTGAAGTCGCCCGTCGCGCTGCCGGTGTTGGAGCCGACGATGGAGGTGCTCCACCTGGTGCGCATGCCGCTGTTGATGGTCATCTCGGGCATCGGCACGGCGCTGGCGCTGCGGCGTCGCTCGACGGGGGCCTTCGCGGCGGACCGGGTGCGGCGGCTGCTGGTGCCGGTGCTCTTCGGGATGCTCGTCGTCGTCCCGCCGCAGATCTACGTGGAGCGAGTGCTCCAGGGGCAGTTCCAGGGGAGCTACGCGGACTTCTACCCCTCCGTGTTCCAGCTCGTGCCCTACCCTCGAGGCGGCAGCCTGAGCTGGCATCACCTGTGGTTCGTCGTCTACCTCTTCGTCTACTGCATGCTCGCGCTGCCGCTGTTCGCGTGGCTGGGCAGCACGCGCGCCCGCGCGTGGGTGGAGCGGCTGGAGGCCTGGCTGTGCCGGGGCCTGAACGTGCTGTGGCTGGGGGTGCCGCTGGCGCTCAACGACGTGCTGCTGCACGGGCATCCGGTGACGCACGGCCTGTTCGATGACCCATTGACCTTGGGCCACTACGGACTGTTGTTCCTGGTGGGCCACCTGATGGGGCGGACGGCGCGCCTGTGGGACGCGCTGGTGGAGCGCAGGTGGGCGCTGCTGGGGCTGTCGGCCGTGCTCTTCGCGGTGATGGTGCCTCCGAACGAGTACCCGCGCATTCCGGAGACGCTGGGCCGGGTGGCCTCCCAGTGGCTGTTCATCCTCACGGCGTTGGGCTGGGCGCGGCGCGCCATCACCACCTCGCGCCCGTGGCTGAAGCACGCGCAGGAGCTGTCCTATCCGTTCTACATCGTCCACCAGACGGTCATCATCGTGGTGGGCTTCGCGCTCTTGAAGTTGCCGGTGGGGCCGTGGGCGCTGTTCGGCTGCGTCCTCGCGGTGTCCTTCCTGCTCTCCTGGGGATTGAGCGAGGGCATCGCCCGCCTGCCCTGGTTGAGGCCGCTCTTCGGGATGAAGGCCCGTGCGTCACACCGGGTGCACGCGCCGGGCGTGGCGGCTCCGGGGCATACTGCGTGACGAGGACCTCATGGACGCCCCCACCCTCGTGAAGCCCGCGTGGCGCTGGCCACACCTGCGTGTCCGTCCGGTGCTCGTGACGCTGGGTCTCAGCCTGCTCATCGGGCTGTCGTATGGCACCGCGGTGCGGCTGGACCAGCTGGCCAACGGGCTCACCTCCCTGCCCGCGTCACGGGCCTACTTGTGGGAGCTCACCGGAGCGCTCTCCGGGTGGCTCGCGGCGCCCTTCATCCTGTTCGCGGCGCTCAATGCGCCGTCGCCCCGGTCCTCCGGCTGGCCCCGCTTCGTGGGGCTGCACACGGTGTGCTTCGCGCTCTACACGACGGCGCACATCCTCTTCATGATGGGCTCGCGCCATCCGCTCTACGTGTTGCTCGGCTGGGGGCGGTACGACTACGGCCCCTTGGGCTTCCGGCTGCCGATGGAGATGGTGAAGGACGTGCTCGTCTACGGGCTGACAGCGGCCTTCGTCATCCTGCTGGCCTCGTGGCGTGAGCGACAGGCCCGGGCCCTGCGCGCGGCGGAGCTGGAGGGCGAGCTGCGTGCCGCCCAGCTCCAGTCCCTCACCGGCCAGCTCCATCCGCACTTCCTCTTCAACTCGCTGCACACCATCAGCTCCGTCATGTACGAGGACCTGGCGCGCACGGACCGGCTGCTGAGTGATCTGGGGCAGCTGCTGCGCGCGAGCCTGGAGCGGGCCGAGCCCACGTGGACGCTGGCGGAGGAGCGGGCCCATGCGCAGCGCTTCATCGCGCTGCTGTCCGCGCGCTTCGGGGACCGCTTGAGGGTGAGCTGGAGCGTGGCGCCGGCCCTCGATTCGGCGCGGGTGCCCTGCTTCGCCCTGCAGACGCTGGTGGAGAACGCGGTGAAGCACAACCAGGACCGCCGCGAGCCGCTGGAGGTGCGAATCCGCGCTCGCGAGAGCGGCGGTGACTTGCGCCTGGAGGTGGAGGACACCGGGCGAGGCTTCGGCGAGAGCTCACCGGCCTCGGGGCCGGGCGTGGGGCTCTCCCACCTGGGGCAGGTGCTGGCGCTGCTGCACGGGGGACGGGCTCGACTGGAGCGCGGACGCGGGCCCGAGGGCGGCGCACACGTGGCGCTCACGCTGCCTCGGAGCGGCATGCCATGAGGACGCGCATGGGTGGTCGACGAGGCGCATGTTCCCGCGAGGCGAGGGAGTCGTCGCGCGGCGTGCCGACGGAGGCCGCGAGCCTCGCTCGGACGAAGGGACGGAGCCTGACGCCATGACGACCTTCCGACTGCTCGTGGTGGATGACGAGGCGCCCGCCCGCGCGAAGGTCAAGCGCCTGCTCGAGCACGAGACGCGCTTCACGCTGGTGGGCGAGGCGGAGGATGGAACGCAGGCGCTGGAGCGCATCGAGGCGCTCCGGCCGGACCTCGTCGTGCTCGACGTGCAGATGCCGGGACTGACGGGCTTCGAGGTGCTCGATGCAGTCGGCGCCGAGCCGGGCCCCGCCGTCATCTTCTCCACGGCCTATGACCATTTCGCGCTCCGGGCCTTCGAGGCCCACGCGGTGGACTACCTGCTCAAGCCCTACGACGGCGAGCGCTTCACCCGCGCCCTGGACAAGGCCCACGCCCAGCTCCTCGGCGGTGGGGGCGAAGCCGAGCGACTCCAGGCGCTGCTGCGCGAGGTGGCCACCGCGGCCCCCCGACGCGCGCTGGAGCGGCTGGTGGTGAAGTCCGGCGAGGCCTGGGTGCCGCTGCGCCTGGAGGAGGTGTGGCGCCTGTCCTCCGAGGACAAGTACGTGCGCGTCCACACGGCCGGCGGCGAGCACCTGGTCCGCCAGAGCCTCCGCGCCCTGGAGGAGCGCCTGGACCCGGAGCGCTTCGTGCGCATCCACCGGGGCGACATCATCAACCTGGAGGCCGTGGCCCGGCTGGAGCCCTGGACGCACGGCGACGGCATCCTCGTACTGAAGAACGGCACGACGGTGGTGCTCAGCCGCACGTGGCGTGAAGCCTTCCTGCGGCGCTGGGGCTTGGAGGGGTGACCTGGTGGGGTGGAAGACGCCTTGTGCCCACCCGTTGCTACAGGTCTGTGGCGGAAAAATAGGGGGATGTCAGAGCCGCCTGTAGAGTGGACGGGCAGCCATGGAGAACTCCCTCGACGTCAGAGACGGGCGAAAGGTCCACGAGGACCTCGCCGCCGAGCGCGCGGTCCTAGGGTCCGTGCTCGCCGACAACTCACTCATCGCCGCGGTGGGCGAAGTCGTCCACGCGGACGACTTCTCCAGCCCGGCGCACGCCCAGATCTTCGCGGCGATGATCCGCCTGGACGGCCAGAGCAAGCAGGTCGACCACCTGACGCTGGCGGAGGAGCTGAAGGTCCTCGGGCAGCTCGTCGCCGTGGGTGGCCCCGCGTACCTGATGCGGCTGGACCAGGTCGTCCCCCTGGCCTCCAACGCCGTCCAGTACGCGAACATCGTCAAGGACCAGGCGCTGCGGCGCCGGCTCGCGAACGTGGGCCGGGAGATTCAAGAGCTCGCCAGCCAGGAGACGGGCGAGCTGGAGGTGCTGCTCGACGAGGCCGAGCGCAAGGTGTTCCTCCTCGCGGAGAAGAAGCGCGAAGGAGATCTGCGTCCGGTCAGCGAGCTGATGGAGCAGACGCTCGACCTGCTCGACAAGATGAAGTCGGCGGCGACGGGCATCACCGGCCTGTCGACCGGATACATCGACCTGGACAACCAGCTCACGGGCCTGCACGCCGGCGAGCTCATCATCCTCGCGGCCCGTCCGGGTGTCGGCAAGACGTCGTTCGCCATGAACATGGCGGTGCACGCGGCGCTCAAGGACAACAAGGCCGTCGGCATCTTCAGCCTGGAAATGCCCGCCGACCAGCTGCTCATGCGTCTGCTCGCGTCCACCGCGCGGGTGGACATGAAGAAGCTGCGTGGCGGCCGGCTCTCTCCGCATGACGAGGAGAAGTTCCAGGAGATGGCGGGCGCGCTCTACAACGCGCCCATCTACATCGACGACTCCGGCGGTCTGTCGCCGTTCGACTTGCGCGCGAAGGCGCGGCGCGTGAAGCAGAAGGACCCGCGCCTGTCGCTCCTCATCATCGACTACCTCCAGCTCATGCATCAGAAGGGCAAGGTGGAGAGCCGCCAGTTGGAGGTCGCCGAAATCTCCCGTGCGCTCAAGCAGCTGGCCAAGGAGCTGGAGGTGCCCATCATCGCCCTCAGTCAGCTCAGCCGTAAGGTCGAGGAGCGCAAGGGCGGCAAGCCCATGCTGTCGGACCTGCGTGAGTCCGGCTCCATCGAGCAGGACGCCGACGTGGTGATGTTCATCCACCGTGAAGAGGTGGAGGAAGGCGGCGAGGCTCCGCCCCCGTCGACGGGCGCCACCACCGTCATCCCCGTCGAGCTCATCATCGCCAAGCAGCGCAACGGCCCCATCGGCGAAATCCCGCTGGTGTTCCTCGCCGAGTACACCCGCTTCGAGAGCCGCAGCCGCGGCGAGTAGGTCCCCCGCCCGGACCTCGGGCGGAGCCGGACTCACGACGGCTCATGGCGCCGCGGGGCTCGGCGCCGCTGCGCGAGTCGCGCTGCCAGTGAGTGCGTGATGACGCCCTGGGCCTCGCACCGCACCAGCGCGGCCCGAGGCGTGCGGCTACGCGCGGCCCGGCTTCAGCTCGACGGTGCCGCACGCGCCTCGACACCGGCAGTGCGCTGCCGCAGCCAGCGCGGCCCCGAGGAGTGCGCCTGCTCGCGGTCCGGCTTCCCCTCGACGCTGCCGCACGCGCCTCGACGTCGGCAGTGCGCTGCCGCAGCCAGCGCGGCCCGAGGCGTGCGCCTGCTCGCGGTCCGGCTTCACCTCGACGCCGCTGCACGCGCCTCGACGTCGGCAGTGCGCTGCCGCAGCCAGCTCAGCCCCGAGGAATGCACCTGCTCGCGGCCCGACTTCACCTCGACGCCGCCAGTGCGCTGCCGCAGCCAGCGCGACCCGTGGAGCCCTACTCGCGGCCCGACTTCACCTCGACGCCGCCAGTGCGCTGCCGCGGCCAGCGCGACTCGTGGAGCCCTACTCGCGGCCTGTCTTCAGGTAGCGGATCACCAGCTTGCGCGCGGTGCGCGTGGCCGCCTCGAGCGACTGGCCCCGCCCCAGCTCCGTGGCCAGCGCCGACGCCAGCCGGCACCCCGTCCCGCGCTTCTCCGGGGAGCGCGCGAGCCGCTGGCCCTTCACCTCGAGCACGCCATCAGGCGTGGCCAGCACGTCCGCCAGCGCCCCCGTGTCGGGCAGATGCCCGCCCTTCACCAGCACCCCGCCGAAGCCATGCGAGAGCAGCTCCGTCGCCGCCGCGCGCGCACCCGCCACGTCCTCTGGCACGGGCCGCCCCAGAAGCCACCCCGCCTCATCGAGGTTCGGCGTGAGCACCACCCGCGGCCCCGCGAGCGCCAGGTAGCGCCGCGCGGACAGGCGCGACAGCCGCTGCCCCCGTGATGTGAAGACCACCGGGTCCACCACCCACCACGCCTTCGCGCTCTTCAGTGCGCGGCTCGCGGCCTCCAGCTGCGGCAGGCCCGGCACCATCCCCCACTTCACCGCGTGCACCTCCCCCAGCTCGCGCGCGGCGGTGAGCTGCGCGGTCACCACCCGCGGAGGAGACGCCGTCCAGGAGAACGTCCGCCGGCCCTGCGCCGTCTGCGCCAGCGGCACCGCGACGGGCTGCCCACCCAGCGCGCGCACCGCGGCCACGTCCGCCAACAGCCCCGCCCGCCCCGTCGGCTCCAGCCCCGCGAGCAGCACCACCCTCGGGCTCATCGCCGATGCTCACGCGCCTTCTGCACGAAGGTCTTGTACAGCCCCACGTGCACGGGAATCGTCGTGGACATGTACTCGGGGTGCCACTGCACGCCCACGGCGAACGCGTGCGCGGTGGACTCGATGGCCTCCACCACACCGTCCGGCGCCATCGCGCAGATGCTCACGTCCTTGCCCGCCGTGCGCACCGCCTGATGGTGCGTGGAGTTCACCATCAGCTGGCCGTGGCCCACCGCCTCCGCTAGGAGCGAACCGCTGCGCACGTCCACCGGGTGCTGCGGCTGGGTGCGGTCGTGCTTCTGCTCGTGCTCGCGCGCGCCCTGCACCTCGCGGCCGATGTCCTGGAACAACGTGCCGCCCAGCACCACGTTGAGCAGCTGCATGCCACCGCAGATGCCCAGCACGGGCATGTTCCGCTTGAGCGCCCCACGCATCAGCGCGGCCTCGAACGCGGTGCGCCCCTCCTTGAGCGCGCCCAGCCCCTCGCGCGCCGTCTCGCCATACGCCTCGGGAGGGATGTCGAACGCGCCGCCGGTGACGAGCAGTCCCGACACCCGGTCCAGATACGCCTCCACGCACGTGGGGTCGTCCGCGTACGGCAACACGAAGGGAAGCCCTCCGGCGCGCAGCACCGCCTCCGCGTAGGGCACCTTCAGCTCGTACCTCGCGAAGGGCTGGTCCTCGGGCTGGCTCCAGTCCGGGGTGATGCCGATGTTGGGCCGCCGGGGCGGCTGACCGTGGTGTCGCGGATGATTGTTCATGGGGGAGTCCGTCGGACGAACCTACCCCCCCACACGGCCTCGTTCAAACGCGCCCGCGAGCAGCCGCACCCGCTCGGCGATGTCCTGGGCGAGCAGCGCGTCCGACACCACCGCCGCGCCATGCGCGCCCGTCGCCGCCACGCTCGCCACGTTGGCGAGCCCCACGCCGCCAATCCCCACCACCGGCAACGCGCTGCCCTTCACCACGCGCGAAAGCCCCTCCAACCCCAGCACCGGCGCCGGCACCGCCTTCGTCGTCGTGCCGAAGACCGGCCCCACGCCCACGTAGTCCGCGCCCGCCTCCAGCGCCTCCCGCGCGCCGCGCTCATCCCTCACCGTGACGCCCACCAGCCGGCCGGGCCCCAACAGCGCCCGCGCATCCCGGGCGGGCAGGTCCTCATCCCCCACGTGCACCCCGTGCGCGTCCGACAACAACGCCAGGTCCACCCGGTCATTGAGCAGGCACACCGCGCCCGCGCTCCGGCACAGCGACACCACCGTCCGCGCCACCTCCAGCGCCTCGCGGACGGGCGTGCGCTTCATCCGCAGCTGCACCACCCGCGCGCCGCCCGCCAGCAGGCGCTCCGCCTTGGCCACCAGCGGAATGCCCGGCAACACGGTGTCGTCGCACAACAGATAGAGGCCGGGGGGAAGCAGCGGACGGGGCGGGACGTTCATCGGCACTGGGAAGACGGGACGGCGGCGTTGACAGGCGGCCCCTCTGCTATAAGGTGGCGCGCTGTTTTCCAAGCAATTCTGAGGATTTGAAACATGGCGGACACGGTGGACCCCAAGCACCTCGATAAGCGCACCGCGGAGCGGTACCTGCGCTCGGGCCAGTTGGACGAGAAGGCGCACAAGCGCTACCTCGAGAGCCTGCCTGATGTGGCGGACAAGTCCGTCCCGGTGGAGACCTTCATGCTCGACGACGTGGAGGATGACTACGACGACGAGGACGAGACGGACGACGTGGACGAGTCCGATGAGGCCGACGAGGCGGACGACGAGGCCCCCGTCACCAACAACGACGAGGCCGACCTGGCCGCCGTCGCTTCCTCCTCCGAAGACGAGCCGAACAATCCATGAGCCCCGCGGACGAGAAGCGCGGCGAGACCTTCGTCATGCGGGGGGAAGCGCGCTCCGCGTCCGAGGAGCCCATCGGCTTCACCACGTTCATCATGGGGCTGGGCACCGCGGTGCTCATCCACCTGGGTGATGCGCCGAACCCCGAAACGGGCCAGACGACGAAGGACCTGCCGCTGGCCCGGCAGAACCTGGACCTGTTGTCGATGTTGCGGCTGAAGACGCGGGGCAACCTGACAGCCGAAGAGGAGAAGCTCTTCGACGGGTTGCTCGCCGACTTGCGACTGCGCTTCGTGGAGGCAAGCAAGCGGTGACGGTGTCTGCTCCCCGCTCGGGCTCGCTGCCCGGGCACATCCGCTTCGCGGCGCTGGTGGCCTGCATCCTCGCCGCGTTGACGGGCTGGGCATCCCTGAACGAGGCCACGGAGCTGGCGCACTTCTACGAGGTGCGCTCCCAGCACCTGGAGAAGGGCCCGCCGCTGCTGCTCGGCAATGACCCGGCCGTGCTCCAGCACCTGCTGGAGACGCAGTACCAGGCGCTCGAGCCCATGCGTGAGCCGCGTGCCGCGCTGATGGGCGTGCTCGCCGTGGCGTGTGCCTTCGTCTTCGTGTCCGCCCTGCGCATGCTCCGCCCCGGCGACCTGCCCCGGGGCGCCATGGGACGGATGCTCGGCCGCGCCGCCGTCACGGTGGCGGTGCTGCGCACCATCGACGGCGCCCAGTGGGCCGTGGTGGCCCGACGCGTGGGCGTCACCCTGGCCCAGACGCTCGCCCAGCGCCCCGAGTATCAGAACCCCTCCGCCGCCGAGGCCGTCACCACCGTGGCTCCCTGGCTCGCCCTGGGCATGACGGTGGCGGGCACCACGCTCATCGCGGGGACCTTCGCCGTGATTGGCCAGTTCTTCCGCAGCGAGTCCGTGCGCCAGGCGCTCGTCACCCAGGACGGCGCCGTCGACGGCTAGCCGTCCTTCAGTGGGCGTGGGGCGCCACGGAGCCCGGCAGCAGGGACTCCAGGACCGCCTCCACGTCCGCGGTGGAGTCCTCCAGCCCCAGCACCTGCCCCGTCACGGGCAGCTTCAGGAGCGCCTGCCGCGACAGCCCGAAGACGTGCGCCAGGTGCCCCATGGGCCAGCGTGACTGCATGTGCAGGAAGGCGGCCTCGTCCAAATCCTCGGGACGGCCCTCCGGCAGGTCCACGTTGTCGTAGACCACCCGCTCGCCGCCCACGCGCCGACCGTTGCCGTAGGCGATGACCTCCTCGCCCTCGTCCGGGTCGTACACGTACGCGTGCACGGTGGTGTTGGCCGCGCGGGACAGCAGCCGGGGCAGCGCATGGTGCGCCGCGTACCAGTGGGCGCCGGGCCGGCCCTGGGTGAAGGGCGCCACGTAGGCCAGCCGGACCACCTTGCGGCGACGGTTGACCGACACCTGCAGCCCGGTGGCGCCCGACGCGCCGTCCAGTTGCAGCGCCTCGCGGGCCTGCCGGAGCAACTCCAGCCCGCCGAAGCTTTCGAGTCGAATGAGATAGCCGCCGTGCGCTTCCAGGTTCAGCCCCCCGCGGGTGCGCGCCGCCTATAACCGAGCCACGTCCCTCGTGGCAACCCAGGCACCTCGAAAAGCCAGCCGCTACCAGGAGTCCAAAGTATTCCGCTTCCGGCGCAGCCCAAGCCGCGACTCGTGACGCACCGCACCAACTTGCCAAGCCCTCCGCGACTCTTACGTTGAGTGTATGCGACTCGATAAGTTCACGGTGAAGGCCCAGGAAGCCATCCAAGAGGGCCAGACGCTGGCCCGCCGCGCCGACAATCCCCAGTACGAGCCGGAGCACCTGGCCGCCGCGCTGTTGGGTCAGAAGGACGGCCTCGTCGACCCGCTGCTGCGCAAGATTGGCGCGGACGTGAAGCTGTTCGCGTCCCGTCTGGGCGAGGCGCTCGGCAAGCTGCCGCGGATGCAGGGCGGTGAGAGCGCGATGCTCGGCCAGCGCCTGCTGAAGACCTTCGACAAGGCCGACGACGAGGCCAAGGCGCTCAAGGACGAGTTCATCTCCTCCGAGCACCTGCTGCTGGCGCTCACACAGGACAAGGGCACCGTCGGCGAAATCATGAAGGCCTCGGGCGTCACGCGCGAGCGCGTGCTGTCGAGCCTCAAGGAGGTCCGGGGCTCCGGCCGCGTGACGAGCCAGGACGCGGAGTCCACGTACCAGGCGCTGGAGAAGTACGGGCGCGACCTGACGGAGGCGGCGCGCGCGGGCAAGCTGGATCCGGTCATCGGCCGCGACGAGGAGATCCGCCGCTGTGTCCAGGTGCTCAGCCGGCGCAGCAAGAACAACCCGGTGCTCATCGGCGAGCCGGGCGTGGGCAAGACGGCCATCGCGGAGGGCCTGGCGCGGCGCATCGTCGACGGCGACGTGCCGGAGGGCCTGAAGAACAAGCAGCTCATCACGCTGGACCTGGGCGCCATGGTGGCGGGCGCCAAGTACCGCGGCGAGTTCGAGGAGCGGCTCAAGGCGGTGCTCAAGGAGGTCTCCGACTCCGCGGGCCAGGTCATCCTCTTCATCGACGAAATCCACACGATTGTCGGCGCGGGCAAGGCCGAGGGCGCGATGGACGCGGGCAACATGCTCAAGCCGGCGCTGTCGCGCGGCGAGCTGCACTGCATCGGCGCGACGACGCTGGACGAGTACCGCAAGCACATCGAGAAGGACGCCGCGCTGGAGCGCCGCTTCCAGCCCGTGTACGTGGGCGAGCCCAGCGTGCACGACACCATCAGCATCCTGCGTGGCCTCAAGGAGCGCTACGAGGTGCACCACGGCGTGCGCATCCAGGACAGCGCGCTGGTGGCCGCCGCCACGCTCAGCCACCGCTACATCGCCGACCGCTTCCTGCCGGACAAGGCCATCGACCTGGTCGACGAGGCCGGCAGCCGCCTGCGCATCGAAATCGACTCCATGCCCACCGAGCTGGACGACATGCGCCGGAAGATGACGCAGCTCCAGATTGAAAAGGAGGGCCTGCGCAAGGAGACGGACCTGCACTCGCAGGAGCGTCTGGCCACCATCGAGCGGGAGCTGGCCAACCTGCGCGAGCGCTTCGACGGGCTCAAGGCGCACTGGGACGCGGAGAAGGGCGCCATCGCCGGCATCCGGACGCTGAAGGAGAAGCTGGAGAAGGTGAAGAACGACCAGCTCGCGGCCGAGCGCCAGGGCGATTTGAACCGCGCCGCGGAGCTGAAGTTCGGCGTGCTGCCGTCCCTGGAGAAGGAGCTCCAGACGCAGAACTCCAAGCTGATGGAGCTGCAGAAGAACCACAAGTTCCTCAAGGAGGAGGTGGACTCGGAGGACATCGCGTCCGTGGTGGCCAAGTGGACGGGCATCCCCGTCTCCCGGCTGATGGAGGGCGAGGTCCAGAAGCTGGTCCACATGGAGGAGCGGCTGGCGAACCGGGTGATTGGTCAGCGGAGCCCGATCGAGGCCGTGTCCAACGCCGTGCGCCGGGCGCGCAGCGGGTTGCAGGACCCCAACCGGCCCATCGGCTCGTTCATCTTCCTGGGCCCCACGGGCGTGGGCAAGACGGAGACGGCCAAGGCGCTGGCGGAGTTCCTCTTCGACGATGACTCGGCCATGGTCCGCATCGACATGTCCGAGTACATGGAGAAGCACGCGGTGGCGCGGCTCGTCGGCGCGCCCCCGGGCTACGTCGGCTACGAGGAGGGCGGACAGCTCACGGAGGCGGTGCGCCGCCGGCCGTACACCGTGGTGCTCTTCGACGAAATCGAGAAGGCGCACCCGGATGTCTTCAACATCCTGCTCCAGATTCTCGACGAGGGCCGGCTGACGGACAGCCAGGGCCGCACGGTGGACTTCAAGAACGCGGTGCTCATCATGACGTCCAACCTGGGCTCCGCGGACATCCAGGCGGGCATGGCGGGCAAGGACGAGCTGGACGAGAAGACGCGCGACGAGGTGCTGGACGCGCTGCGCGCGCACTTCCGTCCGGAGTTCCTCAACCGCGTGGACGAAATCGTCATCTTCGAGCCGCTGCGCAAGAAGGACATCTACCGCATCGTCGACCTGCAGTTGGCGAAGCTGGGCAAGCTGCTGGCGGACAAGCGCCTCACGCTGGAGCTGACGGACGCGGCCCGGGAGCTGCTCGCGGAGCGCGGGTACGACCCGACGTACGGCGCCCGTCCGCTCAAGCGCGCCGTGCAGAAGAACCTGCTGGACCCGCTCGCCATCAAGGTCCTCAACGGCGACTTCGCGCCGGGCGACACCATCCAGGCCGACGCGGGCCCCAACGGGCTCACGTTCGCCAAGGTGCTGGTGGACGCGTCGAAGAACGTGAAGCGCACGGCGTAGGCACGGCCGCGGGAATGGAAGCACTCGAAGCCCCCCGCCCCGTCCCTCGTGGACGGGCGGGGGGCTTCTTCGTGGGCGGGCTCAGTCGGAGTCGGAGGCCTCCGTCATCTCGGAGTCATCCGACAGCTCGGCCTCGGACTCGTCGCCGACGCCCCAGTGGGCCTCCATGGCGGCCACCATCGCGTCAACGTTCGCGTAGAGCCTCCCAAAGGCCACCGGATAGGCCAACCGGACGGAGCGGGCGTGCTGCTCGAAGAGCATGGCGCGCAGCTCGTCCAGGCTCTCGTTCGTCTGTTCGGGGTCGAGCCCCAGGGCGGCGTACTCGCCCTCGTCGTTCTCTCCGTCCTCGTCCGTGTGCAAGTTCTGGACGGTATCGAAGTCGAAGAGGCTGAACAGCGCGTCCCGGAGTTCGTCGTTGGTGACGCCACCCCCATCGGCCGCGTTACCCGCTCGGGCGACGGCGGCGTCGTTCGCGACATTGCCCGCGCCGCCTCCGAAGTTGGCTTGAGACAGGGGGAGCTTGCTGCGGACGACCAACCACTGCTGGACATACGCCTGGAGCGAGAATCCCTGGGCCATCGTCCCTGGAGCCGCGTTGTTGGCGGCATCGCGATGGGCGGCCAGCAGGTCGATCTCCTCCCGGAGGGCTTCCTGCCTGTCGTCAGTGAGGCTGTCGACCAGGTCCCAGCCCGGTAGCTGGTGCAGGTGATTGTCCAGGGTGTTCATGTTGTTGATGGCGGTGGCAGGCGTCCGGCCGAGCAGGGCGCGGTCGAGGGTGTCGAGGTACGTCTGCCACGGCGTGGTGTGGTGGCGCTCCGTGGGCCACAACGAGCCGGCGCGCCCGCCCACGTTCACCTGGTTGATGCGCCCCGCGGCACTCGCGCCAAGCTGCACCGCGACCCGCTGGATGGGGAGGCTCGCCCCTGATGAGCCGGTGCTCGGAGCCGCCTTGAGCTGCGCGGTCGCGACGTCATGCGAGGACTCCGCCGGGAGCCTCGCGGCCCGCGCGGACATGGCGTCGGCCTCGTGCTCCAGGCCCGAGTCATCGTTGAGCGCGGCGCCCCGCAACTCGGCCGTGGGCCGCACCCGTCCCTGCTTCTGCTGCACGACGTGCCACGCCTCGTGGGCCAGGTGCTTCTCCTGGCCCGGCGCCACGTGGATGTCCGAGCCCTGCGTGTAGGCCAGGGCCTGGAGCTGCGCGGGCGCGGAGGAGTTGTAGTGCACGCGCACGTCGTCCAGCGACATGCCGGACAGGGACTCGACGCCGGACTTCAGCGAGTCCGGAAGGCCCGTGTCGTTGCGCGGCGAGGCACGGCGCTGGAGCGTCTGCGCCTGCTTCGCCTGCGCCACCACCCTCGGGGAGGAGTCCAGCGCCTGCTGGAGCGCGCCCAGCGACTTCGTGCGCGACGAGCCCGCCTCCATGGCGCCACCTCCCGCCGAGGACGCGGAGGTGGACTCGCGCGAGGACTGTGACGGCTCGACGAACACGCCCATTCGATGCCTCCGGGAGAGACTCGGAATGTACCGTGCCCGTCTCCAGCGCCGACAGGATGCGCCGGGTGTCGCGCCATGAGGGCCGCGTCACGCCGGCGCACGTCCTCCACGCGCATGGGACGTCCTGGGTCCCCTCGCGAACTCAGGACGGAGACGGCGGGGTCTGCGACGCATCGGGGCTGTCCGCGCGAATCTTGCGCGAGTTCTCGACGAGCTCGCGCCAGGACGCCTCGTACTCCCCCCGCAGCCTCGCCCACTCGCCGCCCTGGGCCTTCATCAATCGCCGCAGCGACTCCCCCGTGCTGGACAACGACGAGCGCAGGAAGCGCAGCTCCTCCTTCGTGAGCAGCGAGTCCTCCGCGCGGGAGCGGGAGATGTCCGCCTCGTACCCGTCGAACTGGGCCCCCAACTGCCGCAGCTCCGCCTCGCGCTTGCGCTCGTAGGCCGCGCGGCGCTGGCCCGCCTGCTCCTCCGCGTCGTCGAGCGACTTGCGGGTGTCGTCGCAGGCGCGCAGCAGCTCCTGCTTGCCCCGCTCGAAGTCCTCGGTGCCGCGCTGGCGCAGCTCCTCCAGCTTGCGGTGGAATGCCTCGCGGCGCTGCTTCACGCCCCTCAGTTCCTGGATCTCGTCCTGTGCCTGACGGATGTCAGCCTGTGCCTCGACCTCCGCGATTCGCGCGTCGATGCGCTGCTTCTCGGCGTCCATCTTCTGCAGGTAAGCCTCGCGCTCGTTCATGGCCTGGATGCCTCCTCCGGTGGGACGCCGCGACCTGGCGCCCTCGCGGGGATATGGATGAGGACGGGACAGGGCATTGCACACAGGCAGAGGCACGAGGGCCGGGCGTGCCGCGCGGAGTGCTTGACCCCGGGCCCGCTCCGGGCGATGAGCCGGGCGCATGAAGCCCTGGGAGACACTCGAGAGCGCCAATGTCCCGGACGTGGGGGAGCTCACCCTGGTCCGCCGAGGGGACGAGCTCGTCCTGCGCGTGCGAGGACAGACGCTGATGTCCAGCCGCATGCACGGCTCCGAGGAGGCGCTCGCGAAGGCCGGCTGCGCGGAGCTGGCGAGCCGAGGCACCGGACGGGTGCTCGTCGGTGGACTCGGCTTCGGCTACACCGTGCGCGCCGTGCTGGACGCCGTGGGCCCGGGGGTCCAGGTCACCGTGGCGGAGCTGCTGTCCACCGTCGTCGCCTGGAACCGAGGGCCCCACCTGTCGCCTCTCGCCGGCGCGCCGCTGGAGGACAAGCGCGTCTCCGTCGTCGAAGCCGACGTCAGCCGCGTCATGGCCCGCAACCCGCAGACCTTCGACACCATCCTGCTCGACGTGGACAACGGGCCCACCGCGCTCACCCACCCGGACAACCAGGGCCTCTATGGCCTGCCTGGCCTGTCCAACGCGGCGCGCGCCCTGCGCTCCGGGGGAACGCTCGGCGTCTGGAGCGCCGGCCCCGCCCCTGGCTTCGAGCGGCGCCTGGAGAAGTGCGGCTTCACCGTGGAGGTCCTCCACCCCCACGCCCACGGCACCAAGGGCCCCCGCCACGTGCTCTTCATCGCCCGCCTGGGCAAGGGCCGCCGCTGAGCCCCGGCGTCGAAGGGCTCGACAGAATATGATGACTGGTATATTCATCCGGTCGTGAGCAAGGGAGAGGACACTCGTCGGCGGATGATTGCCGCCGCGGCGGAGATGCTGGAGCGCTCGGGGTACGCCGGCGCGGGCATCAACGAGCTGCTCGAGGCCGGCAAGGCGCCTCGGGGCTCGCTCTACTTCCACTTCCCGGGGGGCAAGGAGCAGCTCGCCATCGAAGCCCTCCAGGCCTCGTCCGCGGAGGTGACGCGGCTGCTCGGTGAGCACCTCGCCACATCCAAGGGCCTCGTCACCGGGCTGCGTCGCGCGCTCGCGCAGCTGGCGGACCGCGCGGAGTCCTCCGGCTTCGAGAAGGGCTGCCCCGTCTCCGCCGTGGTGCTGTCCTCCGGCGCCACGCCGGAGCCGGTCCGCGCCGCCGCCGCCCAGGCGCTCCAGTCCTGGCAGCAGCTGCTCACCGAGCGGCTCAGGACCGAAGGACTCACGCCCGCCGAGTCGCGCCGTCGCGCCGCCCTGGTGCTCTCCTCCATCGAGGGCGCGCTGCTGCTCATGCGTGCCCACCGCAGCCGGGCTCCCGTCGAGGAGCTCTCCAAGGAACTGGAGCGCCTGCTCTCACTCGACTGAGCGCGGCCCACGCCGTGCGCGGATGGGCCGCGTCGGCGCGACTCCAGAATATGTAGACTGGTCTAGATACAGAGGTCGTCATCATGAAGGATTCGTCACCGGACTCGCTCGTCATCGGCGCCACGGGATTGCTGGGGCGCTGGCTCGTGCCGGAGCTGACGCGGCGCGGGCGACACGTCGCCGTGCTCGCTCGCAACGCCCAGGGACGCAGCCAGCCCTACCGGGACTGGGTGGCGGCGCTCGGAGGCGCACCCGAGCGGCTCGTGTTCCTCGAAGGAGACCTGGACGCGCCGGGCCTGGGGCTCACGCCAGCGGACACCCAAGCCCTCCAGGGCGTGCGGGACGTGTTCCAACTGGGCGCGCGCTTCGCCTGGCACCTGTCGCCCGAGGAGGCCCAGCGCACCAACGTGGAGGGGACCCGCGCCGTGGTGGAGCTGGCCTCGAAGCTGCCCGCGCTGCGCCGGCTCGTGCTCGTGGGGGGCTATCGCATCGGACCGCGGCTCGACGCCTCGGGGCGAATCGTCCCCGCCCCCCCGCTGAGCTTCGAGGACTCCGGCGCCTATGAGGCATCCAAGGCGCTGTCCCACCAGGTGGCGGTGGAGACCGCCGGGAGCTTGGGCGTCCCCATCACCACCGTGCACCCGTCCTCCGTCATCGGAGACAGTCGCACCGGGGCGACGGTGCAGCGCCTGGGGCTCGGCGACACCGTGGCCCACGTCCACGCCGGGAAGATGCCCGTCCTCCTGGGCTCGAAGGACACCTTCGTCCCCGTGGTCGCGGTGGACACGGTGGCGCGCTTCATGGCGGGAGTGGTGGAGGTTCCGGAGGCCGCGGGGCAGGAGTACACGCTGATGGACCCGGGCTCGCCCACGTTCCACGAGCTGATTCGCTGGACCGCGCGACGCTCGGGCCGACGCGCGCCTCGCCTGTCACTGCCCGTGTCGTGGGTGCGCTGGCTGCCCGAGCGGCTGCTGGGCGCGGCCACCGAGTCACTCGACTTCCTCGACACCGCCCGCTACCCCGTGGAGCCCGCACTCGCGATGGCCCGGCGGATGGGCGTGGAGCTGCCGCCGGTGGAGACGGTGCTGGAGCGCTGGTTCGACTTCCTGCGCGGCACGGGCTTCGCGCCGGACGTGGAGCGGGCGCGACTCGCGTCGGTGCGTCCGGGATGACCCGGCGACCAAGGGGCGTGGACGCCGGGGCCTCGCGCGATGTGCTGTAGTAGCCCGGCCCTCGAAACGGACCGGAGACCTCCTGGTGAACCGCCCTTCCCTGCTGGCCGTGCTCGTCGTCCTGCTGACCGCGTCCGCTTCACGCGCGCAGCCGTCCCCCGTGCTGGGTGGACTCGACGGCCTCTATCCGGAGCTGGACGCGCTGTACCGCGACCTGCACCAGCACCCCGAGCTGTCGTTCCAGGAGGAGAAGACCGCCGCGAAGCTGGCCGAGCGGCTGCGCAAGCTGGGCTTCGACGTCACCACGGGCGTTGGCGGCACGGGCGTGGTGGCGCTCTTGCGCAACGGCCCCGGGCCCACGGTCATGCTGCGCACGGACCTGGACGCGCTGCCCATGGAGGAGAAGACGGGCCTGCCCTACGCCAGCAAGGTGCAGGTGAAGGGCGGCGACGGGCAGACGGTGCCGGTGATGCATGCCTGCGGGCATGACGTGCACATGACGGTGTGGCTGGGCACGGCGACGCTGCTTTCGCGCAAGAAGGACCAGTGGAAGGGCACGCTGATGATGGTGGGCCAGCCCGCGGAGGAGATTGGGGCCGGCGCGCGCAAGATGCTCGCGGATGGACTCTTCAAGCGCTTCCCCAAACCCGACTTCGCGGTGGCGCTGCACAACACCACCGCGGCGCCCGCGGGCCGCGTGGAGTACGTGTCCGGCTACGCCATGGCCCACGTGGACTCGGTGGACATCACGCTCTTCGGCAAGGGCGGACACGGCGCGTACCCGCACACGACGGTGGACCCCATCCTGATGGCCGCGCGCACGGTGCTCGCGCTCCAGACGCTGGTCAGCCGGGAGAAGCACCCGCTGGAGCCCGCGGTGGTGACGGTGGGCTCCATCCACGGCGGCACCAAGCACAACATCATCCCGGACGACGTGCGCCTGCAGCTCACCGTGCGCTCCTACAAGCCCGAGGTCCGCAAGGCGCTCCTGGCGGGCATCGAGCGCATCGCCAAGGCGGAGGCCCTGGCCTCCGGCGCCACGCGGCCGCCCAGGGTCGACGTCACCGAGGGCACGCCCGCCACCTACAACGACCCGGCCCTCACCCGCCGCCTCACCGAGGCCGTGGTGCGCGTGCTCGGCGAGAAGAACGTCGGAGAGGCCCAGCCCGTCATGGGCGGCGAGGACTTCTCCGAGTACGGCCGCGCCGGAGTCCCCGCCGCGCTCCTGTGGCTGGGCGCGGTGGAGCCGCAGCGCTTCCTCCAGGCCCGCTCAGGGGGTGAGCCGCTCCCGTCCCTGCACTCCTCCGGCTTCATCCCGGACCGCGAGCGCACGCTGCGCACGGGTGTCACCGCGCTGACGACGTCCGCGCTGGAGCTGCTGGGCAAGCCCTGAGCCCTTGAAACCACGGCCACGACGAGGGCCTTCGATGACCCTCGCCGCGGCCCGTGGGAGCGAGGTCGCCCCCCAAGGCGGCCTCGCTCCAGTTCTCCTTCGCACGCTACCGGCAGGCCCCCAGCCGGACGGAGAGGCAGCCGTCGCTCCCGCAGCGCGTGAAGCGCGCGCAGCGCTGGGCCTCGTACTCGCCGAAGGCCCGGACGGTGGTGGTGCGCCGGCCCTCCGCCGCCGTCTCCACGCAGACCTCGATGTCCTGGATGGGGAGGTTGGGCGTGGCGGTGAGCACCTCCGTCATCGGGTCGAACAGCGCGCTGGCGGTGGCGCACTCCATCGCCCTCTGCGCCGACGTCGCACGCACGTCCACGACGCGCACCGCGCAGAACTGCTTGGTCTCGATGCCCAGGGAGAACACCGTCCCCCCCGCGTCACACGCGGTGGCGGCAATGGACTGGCACGTCCCGCCCATGCAGTTGCCGCCGGCGTTGCAGACCTGGCTGCCCGACGAGTTGCAGCACGCCTCGCCGACGTCGCCGCAGTTGCGGCAGAGCTCCCCGCCCGACTCCATCACGCACATCAGCGAGCCGCCGCAGTACGTGGCGGAGGCGGCGACGCAGCACTCCTGCCCCTCGCCGCCGCACGGCACGCACGTGCCGCTGTTGCAGGCCAGGCCCGTGTCACAGCCCGCGGAGTCCGTCCGGCACTCGCAGCCGCTGGTTCCATACTGACTGGGGTCGCATCCGGAGTTGCCGCCCTGGCAGCTTCCGCAGCCCGCCATGACGACCATGCACAGCATCAGGAGCCCCCGCAGGGGCGAGTTCAGGTTCACGATGGGGTTCCTCGTTGCTTGGAAGGACATGGGGTGCACCGGCTCCGCGCCGCTCACGGACTGAGCACCAGGTGCACGGACTTGCCGTCGCCATTCACGGCGCGGACCAGCACCTCGAGGTTGTCGGAGATGGACAAGGCCTCCACCACGCGCAGGCCCGCCTTCTCCAGCTCCTTGGGCGCGAGCTGGGAGAGCGGGTAGCTCTTCTCCCCGTCCGGCGGGGTGATGAACGCGAGCTGGGACTTGTCCTCGCCCGTGGCCGTGCCCACCACCCAGTTGCTGGCGTTGAGGCCCCAGGCCCTCGCGGACAGCGCGCCCTCGGGCAGGGGCAGCAGCTCGCCGCCCTTCTCGCGCGTCCACCGGAAGGGCCGGCTCTGCTTGCTGGAGATGCGCGCGGTCCCCAGCACCGTGCCCACGTCGTTGAGCGCGGCGAGGTCCGCCTCCAGCTCCAGGAGGAGGTGACGCTCCTTGCCGGCGATGAGCGCCGCGCGGGGGCCGCTCTCCGTCTGCACCACGGCCGCCGACTCACCCAGCGCGTTGAAGAACAGGCGCCCGGCGCCGAGCCCCGTCAGCGCCTCGCGCTTCGCGGGACCGACCTCGTCGACGACGTAGACGACGTCCTTGTCATCGGGCCAGCGCACCAGCGGCGTGCCGTGCGCGTTGCCCACCAGGGCCTCGTAGCCGTCGACCCGCAGCTGCGCGCCCGCCTTCACCTCGTTCGCCTTCATCCGGACCGCGGCCGGGCCCTTGTACGAGTACGCGGTGGCGAACAGGTCGCCGCTGGCGCTGACGCCCTTCACGTCGACGCGGTCCGCGCCGAGCGCCTCGCGCAGCGACTGCACGGTGGACCTGCTCGTGATGAGGCTGTCCGACTCGTCGTTCGCCAGACGGGCGATGACCGCGCCCTCGTTGGTGAGGAGGCGGGCAATCGCCACCTCCGGGAGCTGACGCCATCGGGTGAACTCGAACACCTGGGTGACGCACCGGTTGAGGGCGACCCGTTGTGACTGGAGCATGCCGCCCGAGGAGCCCTGGATGACGGTGGGTCCACCCCAATGCGGGGGCAGCCGGATGGCGAAGCGCGCGGTGCGCTGGGCTTCGGGCACGCGCACGTTGAGGACACCCACGCTCGCATCCACACTGAAGAGCTCCACCAGCGTCCCACCCGCGGGCGCGGGGCTGCTCAGGACGACCTCACCCGACAGCTCCGTGGCGCTCGAGGAGGGGCAGCGGTTGGTGGATGTCAGCACCCGGAGCGCCGCCAGGCGAGGACGCGGTACGCCCGCATACGCGACGAACTGACGGACCTGCACCGGCTCCGTCCAGTAGAACTTGAAGACGATGTCCGTGTAGCCATCCACCCAGACCTGGCTGCCGCCGGTCAGCACCAGCTCGACGTTGTGCGGACACGAGGCGCTCTCGCAGTAGGGGTCATCCGCGCCGCGCACCTGGCGGGCGAAGGCCTTGAGCGTGCCGCGCACGCGTGTGACGCTGTTGGCGTCGCCCAGGTAGTACGGCGAGGGCAGCGTGTCGTCGAAGGTCCAGGTGATGACGTTGCCGCTGCGCGAGCCCCACAGGTTCAGCACCAGGTCGGAGTTCACGCCGAAGGTGCGCGCGGGGACGTGCAGGTTCAGGGTGCCCGCCGACTTGGGCAAGAGCCAGTAGCCCGTGGCGTAGTCGTTGCCGCGCACGTGGATGCGCGCGGCGTTGAGGCGGACGTTCGTGCCGCGCCACACGTCGTCCACGATGTCCGCGTGGGCGACTGGCGCCAGGAAGAGGCCGAGCAGGGCCACCAGGCCCAGCCCGTTGAGGATGCGTGTCATGAAGTTCTCGGAGGTGTTGTGGGAGTGAAGTGAAGGCCGCGACGGGACTCAGCCCCCCAGCTCGGCGGAGGACTGGGCCATCAGCGACATGATTCGAGCGCGCGTGGAGGATTGCTGGCCCGGGCGCAGCGCGAGCGCCTGGAGCATCTGGAGGACCGGCGCGCCCCCGCCATCGATGCGGTGGGTGATGAGGTTGAGCAGCGTGGCCTCCACCCCGGAGACCATCCCCCCTGAGACGACCCAGGCGCGCAGCCGCTCCAGGTCCGCCCCATCCAGCCTGCGCGCGTCCAGCGCGTCCAGCAGCGCCGCCTGCACCAGTCGCTCCGGCTCCTGGACCAGCGAGTCGAGCAGCATGCGCGTGGCAATCTCCTGCGGCGCGCCGCGCAGGGACTCGGCCGCCGCGGCGCGCACCTCGGCGGAGTCGTCGCGCAGGTAGGGTTGCGCCTCATCCAACACGGCCTCCTGCCGCGTGTTGCCCAGTGCGCGCAACGCATGCATGCGGTCCTGCGGGTCCTTCGCGTCGCGCAGCGAGTCCTGGAGCGGGCGCAGGTAGGTCGCCACGTTGGGGTCCCCGGAGGGGAGCTTCGACACCACGCCGCCCAGCGCGTACTCGGACGCGCGCCGGGTGGCCACGTCGTTGCCCGCGCGGGCCTGCTCCCGCAGCATGGTCAGCATCCGCGCCGTCTCCGGCTCGGGCGCCTCGAGGAAGCCCGCGCGCTGCAGCATCAGCCCGTAGGACGTCTCGTGCTCGCGCGCCGCGGGGGCCTGGAGCAGCTCGCGCATCAGCGCCTGGGCCGCTCCATGCCCCGTGCCCGCGAGCACGTCCATGGTGAGCTCACGCAGTCCCGGATTCACGCCCGGACGCAGGAAGGACGCCGCGAGCTCCCGCGTCCTGCCGGGCTCCAGCTTGAGCGCGGCGATGGCCCGGCGCACGAAGCGGTCCAGCTCCGGGATGGACTCCGGGCGCGTGGCGGAGGCGAGCACGCGGAGGACCTCGTCCACCGTCATGCCGTCCGCCTGGCTGCGCAGGAGCGCCGTCTCCTTGTCCCCCTCGAAGATGATCTGCTCGGGCTTGCGGATGAGGGGCTTGTCCTCGTTCTTCGCCAGCAGCGGCGCCATGCTCCGCGCGGAGAACGTCACGCGCAGGCGCATCCGGCGCGACATCAGCGGGGCGCCATCCGTCCGCGTCGCGTCCAGCGACTCGTCGTGGGACACCCCGGCCATCCGGCCATCCGGCGCGCGCTCGAAGCGGGTGAGCGAGCGCAGTTCCTGCTGGAACGGCCGCCCCTTCCCCGCGGCGTTCAGCGCCACGTAGCGCGTGCGCCGCCGCGTCAGGACGGAGTCCCCGTCGAACTGGAAGCGGGCCTGGACCTCGCCCGTCTGGTTGGACTCGACGACGTCCCACTCGGCCGCATCGCGCAGGGTGGTGGGGAACAGCTCCGCGGCGAGCGTCTGCGCGAGCTGGCGGAACATCGCGGGCTCCGACTCCGAGAAGCGCACCGCCAGGAGCGCGCCCTTCGCGTCCAGCTCCACCCAGGCGGACGCGGATTCGGGCAATTGCGTCACCACGGAGGCCGCGTCGGGGAAGAGCTGCTGGCCGGAGAGCACCGCGTCGTGTCGCTCCAGGGACTTCAACGACAGCCGCACCCGCGTGCCGTCCGGGCGGACCTCGAGCGCGCGCAGGGCCAGCGAGCCCTCCAGGTGCAGCGTGCCCTCCACCGCGCCGGAGGCCGCCACGCCACCCGGGACGGGCATCGGGAGCTCCACCCGCTGCAGGTCATCCCAGGCGAACCGATAGACGCGCTCCTCGCCTGGCGTCCACTGGAACAGGGGCAGGCGGGAGTCGCTCACGACGACCGGGGCGCCCTCGCCCGCGACGACGGTGGGGCGCGTGAAGTACCAGGCGGACAGCGAGCCGGTGAGCAGCAGGGTGGACAGCACGGCCGTACGGACGGCGAGCCTCGGGCGACGCATGAAGGACCTCGAAAGGAAGGGACTGGGGCGGGGCGCCATGGCGTTGGAGGGCCATGGCGTCCCTGGAGGACCGCCCCGACGCGCGAGCGCCGGAGCGGCCCCACCGTGTGACTAGAAGATGCGCGCCAGCGGCACCGTCTTCGTCTCGGTGTAGATGTTGTGCTTCAAGCCGAAGCCGCTCCACGAGAACACGGGGAACTCGGCCTTCAGGTCGAACAGCTGCGCGAAGAGCGAGATGCGCCCGTCGAGGAAGCGCGTCTCGATGTCCAGCTTCGAGGTGAGGCGCAGGAACAGCGTGTTCGGGTCCGTCGGGTGCGAGGGCGAGCTCAGGTAGATGCCGATGTCCGTCTCCAGCGGGAGGTTGGCGCGGGTGAGCACCACCGTGCCGCGGACGGCAATCTGGACCTTCGGCAGGCCGATGCCCACCGACGCGAAGCCATTGACGGTGAGGTACGGCGTGAGGATGCCGAACAGGTCCACGCCCAGCAGGTCCGCCGCGCAGTCACGGGTGATGGCGCCACCGATGTCGAACTTGACGCCCGTCTCCGCGGACACGCCCGCCGTCAGCGTGACGGGGATGTACCAGACCATGAAGGTGTAGGACGTCTGGGCCTCGTCGAACGCGTACACGGGCTTGGTCTGCGCGAAGGTGACGCGCAGCGGGTAGGTCTGGTCGTGGGTGTAGACGGACTGCCCCAGGAAGCGGGCCCCCACGGTGAGCCGGATGCCGTTGCCCTCGGTGCCCGCGGAGCCGTCGATGTGGATGACCTCCATGCGCGTGGGGCTGAAGAGGTTCGCGTAGGCGTTGAACTCGCCGTAGATGCGCGCGTTGTACTCGCACCACGGGCCCGTCAGGCCGAAGCCCTTCGCCTGCATCCGCGCGCTCGACGCGCCCGGCGCCGTGACTTCCCAGCCGGCGTTGTAGTCGTAGCCGGCGCCCATGAAGCTGTCGCCCGCGTAGCCACTGTCACCGGCCTCGCCGCCATGGCGCACCAGGCCCGTGGAGGGGTTGGTGGGCGCCTGCTGCGCCTGGATGTACTGGCCGTAGGCGAGCACGTACTGGGCCAGCATCGTCGTGTTGAGGGTGTAGTCCTTCTCCTTCAGGGTGGAGATCTTGAGCAGGTGGGCGTTGCGCACGAAGCTCGTCTCGCTGAAGTCGTTGCCCGTCAGGAACAAGCACGCCTGCAGGTCCGCGGCGCGGCGCGGCCCCATGGCGGCGTCCAGCTCCAGCTTGTAGCGGCGCGGGCTCCAGTCGCAGGACGTCACGTACTTCGAGTCGAGGCAGCCCTGCCCCTCGGCCTGGACCAGGCGCTCCTCGATGACCTTGTCGAGCGCGTAGAGCCGCTCGGCGGTGGTGGCGTTCAGCTCCTTCGTGTCGCGGTCCTTCTTCAGGAAGAGCGCGTACGCCTTCTGCCAGTCGGCGTAGATGCCCGCGCGCTGGGCGAGCAGCGCGATGAAGCCCTCCTGCTCCTCCTGGCGCACGGTGAGCTCGTCATCCGGGATGTGCGCGAGCTGCTCGGCCATCTCCTGGTGCCACGAGTCCGAGGCCACCGCCCACTGCCGGGCCTCCGGGTTGTTGGCGAGCCGCGCGGCTTCGGTGGTGAACTCGTAGGGCTTGACGCCCTTCGGGTAGGGGCCGGGCGTGAAGGCGAAGTACGCGTTCTTCGCCACCCGCGTCTCACCCCAGATGGACGCCAGCTTCTTGCCGTCGCGGCTGTACAGCGTGCGGTGGGCGATGCCCTCCTTCTCGTAGGCCGACTGGAACAGCGCGCGGTAGTCGTCGCCGTGCACGCCCGAGCGCCGCTCGAAGCGGCTGTAGTCGTGGTACTTCTCGTCCACGTACTCCTGGCAGGACGTCACCTGCGTCCCGTTCTTGTCCCAGGCCTGCATCTGCCCCAGGTATGCGAGCTCCGCCTTCGTCAGGTTCTCCAGCTTCTTGCGGTAGAGAATCTGGCCCTTGAGCACCTGGCCCGACAGGCCCTGGTCCATGCCGCTCACGCGCGTCGTGCCGAGCGACACGGGCTGGGTGGCCACCGTCGCCGTCCCGCTGCCGAACTCCTCCGGCAACAGCACCGTGCGCTTGGGCGCGTTGTCCCAGCGCGCCCTCCACTCCGTCTCGATGATCTGCTGGCAATATCCGTCGTGGGCCTCGCCGCACTTGCTCGAGCGGTAGTCGACGTCCACGCACTGCTGCAGCGACGGCGTCGGGCAGTCTTCCGCGAGGCTCACGGGCGCCGACAACAGCGTCATCGACACTCCGGCCCAACGCAGCGGGCTCCCCAACAGACCCACTTTCTTCCCCTGGTTCATATGAAGCTTCGTCCTTGGTGAGGGCCGGCTTCGGGCACGGCCCGCCGGCCCCCAGAGCACGTGCTGTGCCGCGGCGCGTGTCACTCGGGGGCGCGTGACGACGCGACCACCCCGCGAGGACCCGGGGACAACACGGCGAACCAGGACGTTGCCTGCCAGGCAACACGCACCAGGACGACGACGTGGGGAGCGTCAGTGCCCCACGCCTTCGCACAACCAGCCGCGCGCGAAGGCCCAGTCCCGGCGCACGGTGGCGGGCGCCACGCCCAGCACCGCGGCGGTCTCCTGGATGCCCAGGCCCGCGAAGTAACGAAGCTCCACGAGGCGGGCCAGCCGGGGCTTGAACGACTCCAGCTCCACCAGCACCCGCTCCAACCCCAGCACGTCGATGTCGACGCCCACGGGGGACTCCGTCACCTCGTCGTGCAGGTACAACGGCTCACGCAGCGTGTCCCGACGGCGGGCGTTGCGCACCCGCACCGCCTCCACCAACGCCCGACGCATCGCCTGGGCCCCCACCCCCAGCACATGGCGACGTCGCTCCAGGTCCGCGGACTCCCCCGCCCACCGCCCGCAGATGTCGCGCAGCAGCAGCATGGGACGCAGCGTGGCCCTCGAGGCCTCTCCGCTCATGGCCGCATGCGTCATCTCGCGGAGCTCCTGGTACGCCACCCCCTGAAGGGCGTCCCGGCCCTCTCCTCCTTCGTTGCGAGCGCCTTCCAGCAGCGATGTCTTCTCCGACATGCCCATGGTGTCCTCCTGGGTCTCACATCCCATCGAGTCGCTTCGCCACGCCTGCCTAGCCTGTCGAACGAAATCCCCCGCAAACCTTGAGAACAAAGAATTGTTTTCGTGAATACCGACAATTCCCTGCCCGCCGGGATGGCCAAGCTGCGCTCATGGCCGTCCTGGCGCAACGCAGGATCGCCAACTTCGCGGGCTATTCTCTCTTATCCACATTTCCAAAGGCGACTGGCGCACGTGCCAGCGAGGAAGCGTTCGGGGCCCCGCGCATGGGGGGTGGGCACGCCTCGGCTTCCCACCACGCCCTGGAGGGTGGGCGACCCCGAGGTCCTGGGTCGATCTGGACGCGGGCTACGCGGTGGGTAGCCAGAGCACGAAGCGGGCGCCGCCCTCGGGGGCCTGGGCGTAGCGCAGCTCCCCGCGCATGCTCCGGGCCAGCTGGCGGCACAGGGCGAGCCCCAGGCCCACGCCGGGCGCGGACCGGGCCGCGGCCTGAACGGACTTGGAGAAGGGCTCGAAGAGCTTGCGGGCCGTGGCCCGGTCCACGCCCGGGCCGTGGTCCCTCACCACCAGCCCCACCCGGCGGCCCCGACGCTCCAGCTCCAGGTGCAGGCGTGGGTCGGTGGCGCCGGCGGCGTATTTGGACGCGTTGTCGACGAGGTTGAAGAGGACCTGCTCCACCGCCGACGGGTCCGTCAGCACGGTGACGTCCGGGGGCACGTCCGCGCACAGCACCAGGCCCGCCTGGAGCGCGCGCTCGGCGAGCCGGGGCTCCATCCGCGACACGAGCGCGTCCACCGCCACGGGCTCCAGCCGGGCCGGCGCGCGCCCGCGCTCGATGCGGGCATAGGCGAGCACGTTCTCCACCAGGTGACTGAGCCGCTCCGCCTCGCGGTGGAGGATGTCGAAGTACTCCTGTCGCCGCGCGGCGTCCGGGACCATGCCCGCCGCCAGCATCTCCGTGTACATGCGGAACGTCGTCAGCGGCGTGCGCAGCTCGTGCGTCACCGCCGACACGAAGGCGCCCCGTCGCTCGCTCAGCGCCATCACGCCCACCAGCAGCGCCACCACCGCCACCCCCGCGAGCGCCACGCCGCTCCAGGCCACCGTGAGGACGAGCGGCAGGGACGACAGGGCGCCCGAGGAGCCCTCCTCGCCCGAGGTGGAGCCCGGCACCAGTCGCACCGGCAGGGCCGCCAGGAGCCTCCCCTCCCC